>NZ_JBAIYW010000511.1:0-2847 GCF_036763055.1 Desulfovibrio sp. 1214_IL3152
CGGCGCCTGTGTCCACAGGCATGTGCGGGCCTTCGTTGCCCTTTTGGGGCATTGCCGTGGCGCCGCCTTCCTCATGAGCCTGCCTGGCGGGATTGCGCCCAAGGCCGCCGACCAGCCATTTTTCCAGCGTGTCATAGAGCGTTTCAGGATTTACGGGCTTGGTAAGATAATCATTCATGCCCACATCCTTGCCTTCCATACGCGAGGCCATGTCTGTATGGGCAGTCATGGCAATCACCGGCAGTTCCTCGGGGCTGAAGCCCATGCCCCGGATGCGTCGCGTGGCCTCAAGGCCGTCCATCACCGGCATCTGCACATCCATAAGCACGAGGCCCAGGGGCGGATGCGCGGGATCTTCCAGCAGATGCAGCGCCTCCTGCCCATTGGCGGCCAAAATGACCTCAAGCCCGGCGTGTTCCAGCAACTCACGCGCAATCTGCGCGTTGATGTCGTTGTCTTCCACCACCAGCACGGCAAAAGACGCGGGCGGCATGCGCTCGCCGTTGCTGACGGATGCCCCGGTCTGTCCGGGTTGTCCGAATTGCCTGAACTGATCTCTTTGTCCGCCCTGACCGCCCTGACCGCTTTGACTGCTTTGGCCGGAAAAAGCAGGCGCGCCCGACGACAGGTCTTCCGCCAGTTCCACGCCGTTATGCCCGTCCGCAGACTCCGGCAGCTCCATATCCACAGAAAAAGAAAAACGGCTGCCCTGCCTCGGCACGCTGCTCACTGTAAGCTCGCCGCCCATAAGGCTGACCAACTGCCGCGCCAGGGCAAGCCCCAGCCCAAGGCCGCTGAAAGAACGCGTCATGGATTCGTCGCCAAGGGTAAACGGCTCGAAAAATTTTTTCCATTGCTCCTCGCCCAGACCGGGTCCGGTATCCGAGACCACAAAGAGCAGCCGTATGGCCCCCTTGCGCGTAGGCGGCTCGCCCGATGGCAGGATGCGGAAATCCACACTGCCGCTGACGGTATATTTGACCGCATTGTCCAGCAGAATGCGTAACACTTCTTCCAGATGACGCTCATCCCCCGCCACAACGGCGGGAATGGAGGGGTCCAGCACAAAATTGAGACGCAGGTGTTTTTCAAGAGCCAGCCCCGCCACGCTCTGGCGCAACAGTTCCAGAAGGTCCGCCACGGCAAAGACCTTGCGTTCCATGCGGATGGAACCCTCGCTGGCGCTGGAAAAATCCAGGATGCGGTTTACCATGTCCAGCAGCACGCCGCCGGACTTGTTGATCTGCGCCAGATAGTCCCGCTGCACCACGTTGAGTTCCGTTTGCAGGCTGAGATAACTCATGCCGATGATGGCGTTGAGCGGCGTGCGTATCTCATGGCTGATGCGGCGCAGAAAATCATCCTGCACATGCGAGGCCCTCTGGGCCAGCTCCAGCGAGGTCAACGCCTGTGAACGGGCCATCACCGCCTGCTGGCGGCTTCTGCGCGCGCGCTGTTCCGCTTCCCTGAGTTCACGGATGCGCGAATAGAGCGTTCCCTTCATGCGCTGCAAAGAGGCAAACATGACCGCCAGCTCATCCCGGTGCCGCAGGCGCAACGGCACGGGGGCCAGCCCTGCGGCCACACTTTCGGCATATCTGCTTACGCGGTCCAGAGGGTCGGCGATGCGGGTCTGAAAAATGTAGGCATTGCCCAACACGCTGCTTCCAAGCAGCGTCAGACCCGCCAGGACGGCCACAAGCGTCCAGCGCAACGGGGCCTCACGCTCGCCAAGGTGGGCCAGAAATTCGGCACGCTGCCTGTCCCCCAACTGGCGGGCAGCTTCGGCTATGGAGTCCGGGATGCGGGCAAGACCGTTGCTCTGCACCCAAAGCAGCGCAGCCTGCCTGTCTTGCCGGGCCTGAACCGGAGTGGCTTCCGGCCCGCTTTTCAGGGCGCTGCGCATTGCGGTTTCCGTCATGGATTCGAGCAGAACAAGCTGGGCCAGAATGGACTGTACCTGAACCTGCACATTGCCGGTCACCCCCAGACCGTCAATGAGCGAAAACAGCGAGCGGCGCTCACCGGGCGCGATCTGGGCCGATGACGGGCGCGGCGTCTCGCCCCGCTCGATCCGCAGCAGATGCCGCCAGCGCTCAAGGTGAAAAGTGTCGCCGGTGCTGATGTAGTCAAGGGCCGCGCGGTAATTCTCGCGCGAAACACCGCCTATTTCCGCCAGCAGGCTTTCAAGGTGATGGTAGTTACGCAGAAGGCCGTTGATCTCATGCAGACTGTGGCCAAGCCAGCCCGTGCACAGGCTGAGCAAAAGGACCAGGCACAGTTGCGCCATATTGGAGGTTTTTATAAGCGCTCTTATACTCATGCCTTGTGTTCCCGAATCCGGGCGTTCCCGCAGCTTGGCCTGCGGGCGCAACGGCAGTGCGTTTCAAGAGGTGAGGGGCAAGAGGCCGGCTCCGGCATACAGCGCACGGAAACATTTCCGGAGCGAAGCGGAACGGCCGGGGCTGTAAACATTGAGGCGCAAAAATACTGTTCCGTTGGGCGGGTCATAACGTCCGACGTGTGCCGGGCCGTATGCGGGGCGGCCCACCTGTTTTCCCTCGCTGCGCCGGAAGGAAAGGAATTTTCTGCAGCAGGCGATTACTTGGGAATAAACCCTAACACAGGCCGAGCAGGCCGTAAATGGCCTGCATGTCGAGAGACTTTTCCACCGTGTCGGCCAGGCGATCCAGTTCCGGCCCAAGGCTGTAGGGCGTTCCGGCAAGAGCCGGCAGGCCGGCGTCCTGCCGGAGTGCTGACAAAAAGGCATGTCTGAAGTCATCGGCATCAAAAAGCCCGTGCAGATAGCTGCCCCATATCCGCGCCCGGCCCGACCCGTCGCACAGG
>NZ_JBAIYW010000441.1:0-2841 GCF_036763055.1 Desulfovibrio sp. 1214_IL3152
GCGGGCAAGCGCGTGGGTGAGGCTACGGATCTGGCCCAGCGCTCCGGCGCGGCCATTGCCCAGGTTGTGCATATGGTGGAAAGCGCCGGTGACCAGGTACACTCCATTGCCACAGCGGCTGAGGAGCAGTCCGCAACCTCTGAGGAAATCAACCGGGCCATCAGCTCCATCAGCGACATTGCCACAGCCACTGATCAGGCCATGAGCCAGTGTACGGCCGCCATCGCGGATCTGGCGCGTCAGGCTCGCGACCTTGAAACCCTCATCGCGGGTTTGCGTTCAGGCGCGTAGCCGTATTCTCTGTCCTTTTGCCCCGACCTGACCGTGCTCCGGCCCGGTATGACAGCAAAGGCCCCACTGCTTGCAGTGGGGCCTTTGCCGCGCAGGGCGGATCTTTGCGGACTATGCTGCGTGACCGTGCGGGCCAGACGCTACCGCCAGGCCGCAGTGCAAAAAATTTCAGCAGTGCGAAAAGTTTCAGCCTGCTCAGGCGGTCTTTTGACGGGATTTTTTAAAGCGTGCCACAAGTTCGCGCAGGTCTTGCCGCGACAGGCCGAGCAGCGCGGGCAGACTCAGGCAGAGCAACACCGTTCCCACGCTGTACAGTACGCCGGAGATGAAAAAGCGCGAAAACGTGTCCATATCGCCCAGACCGGCCATGAGCGTACCTTCGCGGCAAAGCCAGGCCAGGCCCAGCAGCACGGCCAGACTCCATATCTGGTGGGCCACGTTGCGCCAGAAGCTCAGAGGCAGAAAGCGCGATGCCAGCCACAGGTAGACGTTGACGGTAATGATCTGCACCGCCACAGTTTTCAGGGCCAGCCCCACCGCGCCGAGGTTCAGGCCCATATACTCCGGCGGGGCCAGCAGAAACCAGGCGGCGGTAAAGCCGTAAACGCACTCGAGGGCCGCCATGTTGCGCAGCACGCGCGTACGCCCCGTGGCATGAAAGACCGATCCCGCCAACTGGCCGTATGCCTGATGCAGGGGGTACAGGGCCATGATCTGCACGGGCAGGGTGGCGGCGGCAAATTCCGCGCCGCCGAAAAAATCCACCAGGGCCGAGCCTTCCATAAGCGTAAAACAGGAAAAATAGGCCGCAACCACGTAAAGCAGGGGGGCAAAGCGCGTAAGCAGGCGGCCCATGGCTTCGCGGTCATTGTGTCCCCAGGCAATGGACAGTTCGCGCATGATCAGGGGCGTCATGGCAGAAACGAATAAAAAGCAGGCCATGCTGACTTTTTGCGACAGCGCAAAAAAGCCCTGCTGTACGCTGCCGTCAAACCACTGCAAAAGCCAGCGTTCGGCCGTGAGCAGCAAAAAGGAAAGCAGCGCCTGCACAAAAAGCGGATGGCTGTAAGTGAAGAATTCGCGGCTGTACGCCTTGCCCTGTCCTGCGGGCAACCTGAAGCGCACGGCCACGTCGCGGCTGCGCCAGTGGCGGCGCGTTACAAGCCAGTAGCCGAGGGCCATAAGGCCGAGCATGAGGTACTGCTGGGCAAAAAGCGTGTGTATGTTCAGCCAGTCCTGCCAGAACATGAGGCCCAGCAGGGCCACCATAAAAAGTGAGACGACTGTGCGCACCATTTCGGACGCCACCGTGGCTCCCACGGCGTCGTTCATTGAGCGCAGCACCCGCCCCCACCAGGTAAGAAAGGCCCAGAGAGCCGCCAGGGGGGCCAGCCACAAGGGTACATCAGGCATGAGCAGGTCGCCCAGAAGAGGGGCCTGCAAGGCCAGGGCCGCCAGCAGAATAATGCCCATCACAAGCACCGTTACGCGGGCGTAAAAGGTCGCAAGTCCGGTTTCGTTCTGCCTGCGCGACAGGGCGTTGTAAAAGCAGGTGGAGGTTCCCATATCCAGAAAGCCGGTGAGCTGCTGGAACAGGTTGGTGGCAAAGCTGTAGTTGCCGTACATTTGCGGTCCCAGAGCGCGCGGCAGTATGGCCTCCATGACCAGATAAACGGGCACGGTGGCGATATTGGCCAGAAGCTTGAAGGTATAGCGGCGCGCCAGGGTGGGAGTGGAGCTTTGCATGCACGGAAACTAGCTCACTTCCCCTCGGCTCTCAAGAGCGCGCGGGCTTTCAGCGAAAAAAAATCTGGCGCGTTATCGCCGGGCTGTGCATGCCGCCCGCCCGGCCTTGCCGGGCGCGTATTTACGCACGCGGTCTTTTGCCTTACCATAAAAAAATTGCCCGCGCCGCGCATGGCTGCGGGAAGACCCGCTATTATAACGCAAGGATGCCGTCATGGATGAGAGCCGCAGCAAAAAAATGAAGTCCGGCCTTGAAAAAGCCCCCCACCGTTCCCTGCTTTATGCCCTGGGCCTGACCAGGGAAGAAATGGACCGCCCGCTGGTAGGCGTGGTCAATGCGGCCAGCGAGGTTGTGCCGGGCCATCTACATCTCAATGCTCTTGCAGACGCGGTAAAAGCCGGAGTGCGCATGGCTGGAGGAACGCCTTTGCAGTTTCCGGCCATAGCCGTCTGCGACGGTCTTGCCATGAACCATGAAGGCATGCGTTTTTCATTGCCCTCGCGCGAGTTTATTGCCGATTCTGTGGAGATTATGGCCCGCGCCCACGCCTTTGACGCCCTGGTTTTCATACCTAACTGCGACAAGTGTGTGCCGGGCATGCTCATGGCTATGATGCGCCTTAATATACCTTCGGTCATGGTTTCCGGTGGTCCCATGCTGCCCGGCAATATCGGCCCGCGCCAACGCGGCGACCTGATCACGGTTTTTGAGGCCGTGGGCAAGGTGCGCAGCGGAGCCATGAGCGAAGAGGAACTGGAGTACATGGCCGAGCGCGCCTGCCACGGCTGCGGAGCCTGTGCGGG
>NZ_JBAIYW010000179.1:0-2837 GCF_036763055.1 Desulfovibrio sp. 1214_IL3152
GGCGGACGACGCCCCGGGAGATCGCTACATCGGAACCATCAACGATGTGGACGCCGCCACCCGCACGGAACAGGCCCTGCGCCTGCGCGCCGAACACGACCCCCTTACCGGGGCCTACAATACCCAGACATTTTTTGAAAAAGTTGAAGAGCTGCTGCGCGAGTACCCCACAGAGCCTTATGCCGTCCTGCGCTTTGACGTGGCAGGCTTCAAAGCCATTAACGAGGCATTCAGCCTTGAAGAGGGCAACCGCCTGCTGCGGGCCATCGCCCGCCTCATCCGCCAACGCATCGATACCAGCCGCGAGGCATACGCCCGCCTGACGGCCGACGTGTTTGCCGTCTGCGTCACCGGCGACCTCAACCGGATTAAAAGCTTCATCCATTTCCTTTCGCGCAGGCTTGAGCACTATTCCGACACTTTCAGGGTCAAACTTTTCTTTGGCGTCTGCCAGGTGGAAAACCGCCGCACCCCGGCCCATGTGCTCTGTGACTGGGCCTATCTGGCGCAAAAAACCATCAAAGGCAGCGACCTTGCCAACTTTGCCTTTTATGATAACGCGCTACGCCAGCGTCTGCATGATGAAAGCTATATTACCGACCAGATGTACCATGCGCTGGAGCAAAAGCAGTTCAAACTCTACCTGCAGCCCAAGGTGGAACTCTCCAGCGGCCGTATCGTGGGGGCTGAAGCCCTTGTGCGCTGGCAGCATCCGCACGACGGGCTGATCTTGCCCGGCCGCTTTGTGCCGCTTTTCGAGCGCAACGGCTTTATTGTGCGGCTCGACGAATACATCTGGGACCTCACCTGTCAAAGCCTGCGCATGTGGCTGGACAAAGGCTACAAACCCATGCCTGTTTCGGTGAACATGTCGCGCCTGCATTTTAATGACGGCGGCCTGACCAAAAAACTGGTCCAGCTTACAAGCAAATACCGCCTGCCTCGCAACCTGCTCGAACTGGAACTTACCGAAAGCGCCTTCTTTAAAAATGAAAAAGCCCTCATTCACATCATGTGCCAGTTACAGGCCGAAGGCTTTATCTTTTCCATGGACGACTTCGGCACGGGCTATTCCTCGCTAAGCACCCTGCGCGCCCTGCCTTTCGATATTGTCAAACTGGACCGCGCCTTCATCAGCGACGGCACAGACAACGAACGCGGCCAGATTGTGGCCCGCAACACCATTGCCCTTGCCAAAGACCTGCGCATGCAGATAGTGGCGGAAGGCGTTGAAACCCTTGATCAAGCCCGATTTCTGCTCAATTGCGGCTGCAACTGCGCCCAGGGCTTCTACTATTCCCAACCGCTGGACGAAAACGCCTTTGAGGTGCTTGCCTTCATTCAGGAAAAAGCCTTCTGGGTGGACCCCCTGCTGGTCAACGACGCCCGCGCTCTGGGCCTTCCCCTCAGCGACGAAAAGCCCTTCTACGACTTCTAGAGCAGATTAACTTTGAAATGCTTCACATTTCAAAGTTTTCATTCAGCCGAAAAATGCGATTTTCGGCTGAATCCACGCCACATTATGGCGCGCTGCACTTTCGTGCAGCTTTAGAGCATTTACACTTTTTCAAAGTTAAAATGCTCTAAAGCCGCTTTTAAATAAAAAAGCAGCGCCAAGAGCCTAGACACAGCCCTCAGCGCATTCCAGCCTGAAGAGTACCCCAAATCTTTGGCCGCCCAAGCCCGGCACCTGACAGCACAGCGCATGACGGGCGGTCTTCAGCCGCACCAGCCCGGCAGCCGTGCCAGCGGCGCGCCATTTGGGGCATCTGTGTCTGTTGCCTTTCACCTGCTCCTCCCGCCACAGCAAATGCTGCGCACGCCGGAAGCGCCGTTTCCGCTGAAGCGTCCTTACAGGGGCAACCGCAGGAGGCGTATGGTGCTTGGCTGTATATAAAGCAGT
This sequence comes from Desulfovibrio sp. 1214_IL3152, assembly GCF_036763055.1. NCBI lineage: Bacteria > Pseudomonadati > Thermodesulfobacteriota > Desulfovibrionia > Desulfovibrionales > Desulfovibrionaceae > Desulfovibrio > Desulfovibrio sp. 1214_IL3152. The sequence continues at coordinate 1,904 of NZ_JBAIYW010000179.1, forward strand.
TTTTCCTGGCATATGCACCGTGGGCTGGTGACAAAACTGTCTTTACGAACGTTCAGCACGGCCTCGGCCTCATGGCTGCAATCAAAAAGATGCAGCACGTTGTTTTTCAGGCTGTCGGCAGTTGTCCAGTGGCGGTTCATGGGCGGCCCGTCAGGCGTAAGATGCCGCAAAAAACGGAAAACAAGCGCCCGGTGAGCGCCGCCGTTAAGCCACTGGTCAAAACAGTCCCACACCTGCTCCGCCGAAGGGTCCTGATCCGTGCCGAAAGGCTGGCGCACGTCCAACGGAAAAACGCGGCTCTGCATCCGAAGTATGCCGTCCACCAGGTCGCAATAGTCCGTTTCCTGCTCCAGAGCGGCCCGGAAGGTCGCGGGGGAGGCCGCAAGAGCCATAAGCGACTCGTTAAAAATCTCGCGCGCCTTGAGCACCCGGATGCTGTGGGTAAGCCGCAGGGCATTGAGCACGGCATAAATGGCGCAAAAGGTGTCGAGTTTGCCCTGATAAAAGGGTTTCAGCATGGAAATCCTCCCGTAGTTCTTATGCCTACTGCCAGCCAGCCGGTCAAGGCGGAATGCGCCCCGCGGCCTGCCCCATGCTTGCCTGCGCGTCCTGACCAGAGCAGATGAACTTTGAGAGTGTGCATTCTCAAAGTTCACTTCGGCGCTTCACCGAGCAAGTAAATTGCACTTGCCCGGCCTGCCGCGCGGCGCGCCCTTTTTGCATACCCGACTTTTCCTTTACAAGCGTGTCGCGTGCGTGTATAAGAGTTCATTCATAAACTATATCACAATACCTTGATATGCAGATATTTACTACGCCTCAACAACTTGCGGCCCAGTGCCGCGCCTGGCATGCGGCCGGGGACGACATCGCCCTTGTGCCCACCATGGGCTATTACCACGCCGGCCATGAAGACCTCATGGCCCACGGGCGA
>NZ_JBAIYW010000066.1:0-2823 GCF_036763055.1 Desulfovibrio sp. 1214_IL3152
CGCATTGCCGAGGCCGAGGAACAGAGCGCGGCGGCCCGCGAGCAAAGCAGGCTGGCCGCGGAAGCTACAGAAGAGGCCAATGCCGCCAAGGGCAAAGCAGAGGAAAGCCAAAGGGCCATTCTGCTGACGGCCGAAAACATCGAGGGCGTGACCGCCCGGCTGTATACGGCTACCGAGGAACTTTCGGCCCAGATTCAGGAATCCACCAGAGGAACCGACATCCAGCGGGAGCGCGTGGCTACTTCTGCCACAGCCATGGAAGAAATGAACTCCACCGTGCTTGAAGTGGCGCGCAATGCGGGGGTTGCGGCTGACGGGTCCAATCTTGCCCGGGAAAACGCTCTTCTGGGCGAATCGATCGTCCGCCAGTCAGTGGAATCCATCAGCATCGTGCAGACAGATGCCCAGCGCCTCAAAGGTTATATGGAATCATTGGGAGAAAGGGCGGAAAGCATCGGGGCCATCATGACGGTCATTTCAGACATCGCGGACCAGACCAACCTGCTGGCTCTCAACGCGGCCATTGAAGCGGCCCGCGCCGGAGAGGCCGGGCGCGGCTTTGCCGTGGTGGCCGATGAGGTGCGCAAGCTTGCCGAAAGCACCATGAACGCCACAAAAGAAGTGGGAGATGCCATCAGCGGCATACAGCAGGGAACCAGAGACAGCATCAGCGCGGTGGAACAGACCTCCAGCGAACTGAACGACACGGCCGCACTTGTGGAAAAATCAGGCCAGTCGCTGGTGGAGATTGTGGAAAATGTCGCCGCTGTGGCGGATCAGGTGCGCAATATCGCCGCAGCGGCTGAAGAACAGTCCGCGGCCAGTGAAGAGATCACCCGCGCCCTGGACGAAATAAACCGCATGGCCGACGAGGGAGCCACAGCCATGCACATGTGCGCCCAGGCAGTGGTGGAACTTTCCGAACAGACTGACGGGCTAAAAAATCTGGTTGTCGACCTGCGCGCCCAATAACCGTCCGCCGCAAGACCACTTGGAGAAGCGCGTATGCACATTGTATCTGTAGGAATGACTCCGACCCAGATCCGCCAACTGGAACAGGCCCTGCCCGGCGATACTATCACCCATCATTCCTGCGAAGAAGCCGCCCTGGACGCGATTCTCGCTTGGCCGCCCCGAGCTGTTCTGTATTCCCCCGCCGGCGACCCGGCGGGGGAGTACAGGTATGCTTTTCTGCGGCGCCTTTCTGAACTCGAACTGTCGTCAAGGCCGCCCGTCATCGTTCTGTCGGACCACAGCTCTCTTCTTGATAAGGAGGCTGCCTTCAGCGCGGGAGCCTACGATTATCTTACGCAGCCCGTCGCCAACAGAGAGCTTGCCACACGTGTGGCAGCCACTCTGGGCCAATGCCGCACCGAAGAGGCTCTTTTGCACCTGAGCGCCCACATGTCTTATTCCAGAAATATCTTTCTGAAAGGCATGGCAACCCTGACCGCCATGAAAGACCCGGATACCGGCGGGCATATCCTGCGCGTGGCCCGCTATATGAAGGTGCTGCTGGAAGACATCGCCATACAGATGCATGCCCTTGTCCCTCTGACCGAGCAGGATATAAAAGAAATAAGCAAGGCCGCAATTTTGCACGATATCGGCAAGGTACACATCCCCGATGCCATATTGCAGAAGCCCGGCCCCCTGACAGCCGAAGAGTTCGATACCATCAAAACCCATACGCTGCACGGCGGCAAACTGATCCACAGCCTCCGGCATATTTTCGATTCCCGTTTTCTTCAGTTCGCGGAAGAAATCGCACGCACGCATCACGAGCGATGGGACGGATCCGGCTATCCCCTGCGCCTGCAGGGCGCCGACATCCCCTTCGTCGGGCGGCTCATGGCGGTGGTCGATGTATACGACGCCACCAGATTCGCCCGCGTATACAAGAGCGCGTGGCCCCATTCCATATCTACCCAGTACATTATGGACAACAAAGGTGTGCTCTTTGACCCGGTTGTGACCGAATGTTTTTACAAAAAGCGAGAAACATTTAAAAACATTTCAACGTCTTTTCAAAAAACCGGCTCCATCTTCTTTTCCTGAATCCGGGGCGGTAGACGGGCAGCAACACTGTGCGGCCTGCCCGGGGCCACCGGGCGCACTCCCCTGCATACCGGAAGGCCCATATGCCCCGCCGCCCCGCCCCCTGTGCGAAGCCACGAATTCGCACAGGGGGACCTCCACAGGGGCAACACAATACGCTGTCAAAATTTCCCCTGTTCCCGCATACGCTGCGCTTGCCTCTTGCTCGCCGCTTTTTTATGACACGCCCCGCCGCAGGCTCATGCCACGGCGCGCAGGGCATATCCTCTTTGCCGGGCCGTATTTTCCAGCTTGGCCCCTAATTTGCAATTAGTCAGTGTGCTGTCAAACATACGGCACAACGGCAATAACGGGCGGCGCAATCGTCGCCAGTCATAAGGAAAGGCCATGCAGGTAAAGACGTTCACCGGCGCCGCATCGCAGGAGATTCTGGCAAGAATCAAGGCCGAAATGGGGCCAGACGCCGTCATCCTGGGCAACCGCACCTACCGCAAAAACGGTGAGGTCTGCCATGAAATCACGGCGGGGATGGAGCGCTCCCAGTCCGGCAACGGCGCGCCCGTCAGTGGGGTTCCCGGCGGCTGGGGCGAATGGCACAAGGAGTGGCAGCAGATCAAGGATCAGCTTTTCGCCCTCATGAAGCCCGCCATTCAACTGGAGCGCCTCACCCCCCGTCAGCGCGTCGCCCTTGAGTATCTTCAGCGCGAGGGTATTTCCGACGCGGTGGCCGTGGATCTCTATCAGCGGCTGGTGTCGCAGCCCGGA
>NZ_JBAIYW010000429.1:0-2786 GCF_036763055.1 Desulfovibrio sp. 1214_IL3152
AAAGCCCGCCCCTGGGCCGCAGAACGGCAGCGCCTGAGCGGCCCCAACACCCAGGCAGTGCTCACTGATGCCCTGAAATTTGCATGGCGGCGCATCACCCCTCAGGAGCCGTGGAAAATCATAGGCAACCTGCCCTACAATGTGGCATCCCCCCTGATCTGGGACATTGTGTCCTGCTCCACGGGCTGGCAGCGGGCGGCCTTTATGGTGCAGAAGGAGGTGGGCCAGCGCCTGGCAGCCCAGCCGGGCACGGGGCACTACGGCGCGCTCTCGGTCTGGGTGCAAAGCCATGCCCGCCCCCGCATGGAATTTGTGGTGGGTCCGGGTGCGTTCAGCCCGCCTCCCAAGGTAGACTCTGCGGTTCTGAGCTTTGAACCGCTGCCCGCCCATGACCGGCCCGCACATCCGAAGCTGCTCTCGCGCCTTCTGCGGATATGTTTTCAGCAACGACGCAAACAGCTTGGCGGCATATTCCGACGCGCCGCACTGCCGGGTCTTGAGAAGTCCCTGCACGACGCCTGCATTGATCCCGCCTTGCGGCCCGAAGCCCTGACATGCTCCGATTTTCAGCGTATAACCGCTTTTTGGGCTTCACAACTTGACAACAAGGCATAAAAAGTTTTCAGTCTATCCACTAATCTTGCTGCGTTGTATGCCTTCAGGCTTTTTATAGGGTCACGAAGGCCGCCTGGAACAGCGCGGGGGAACCTTTCAGGAGGACACGCTGATGACTAAGGCTGATCTTGTTGAAAAAATAGCTGCCAAGGCCAACTTGACCAAGGCTGCTGCCGAACGGACCCTCAATGCCTTTCTCGCTTCTGTCGAAGACGCTCTTGTCAAGGAATCCAAACTTACGCTTACCGGTTTCGGCACATTCGCAGTGGAGCACCGTAAGGCCAGGCAGGGTCGCAACCCCCGCACCGGCGACACGCTTACCATCCCGGCGTGCAAGATTATCAAGTTCCGCCCGGGCAAACTGCTCAAGGACTCGCTGAACTAGAGCAGATTAACTTTGAGAATGGATATTCTCAAAGTTTACTTCGGCGCTTAACAGCGCAAGTAAATTGCGCACTCCTTCGCTACAGGGGCCTGCTCACGCAGTCGCCAGAGCAACTTCAAAATGAAAATGCTCTGATGATGCGAGCAGTGATGATAAGCGTCCAGGATAATGTAAACATTTAACGCATGCGCCTTACAGCTACGGCAATTTTTTCGCCATACAAAATCGTAACGGCGAAAAAAGCTTGCCTTTTTTCAGCCTCCGGGCTATAGAAGCACTTCACTTGCGACATCGTCGCCAGTCCGTACGCGGGTAAAGCCCGTGAACGGTATTTTTTGGGGCCGTAACCATAGGCCCTCCGCCGAAGGGGGTGATTTTCTTGCCCGGAGTTTTTCTTAACGAAGACGACTATAACTTCGATATTGCGCTGCGCCGCTTTAAGAAGCAGGTAGAAAAGGCCGGCATTCTTTCTGAAATGAAGAAGCGCCAGCACTACGAAAAGCCCAGCGTCATGCGCAAAAAGAAGAAGGCCGCCGCCCGGAAGCGGTTGATGAAAAAGATCAGGAAGATGAACATGGCCTAACCGGGGGCGCATACATGCGCCCGGGGCCTTGCATCCGGCCAGTTATGCGGGAAGCCCCTTTTGGGGTTTCCCGCATTTTCTGCTTTACTCCACCCTTCACCACACCACTGCCATGACCGTTACCACCACGCTTTTTGAACAGATTGAAAAAGACTATGTGCGCGCCTACAAAGCCAAAGACAGCGTGCGCCTTACAGTGCTGCGCCTGTTGAAAACAGCGGTCAAGAACCGCCTGGTGGACCTGCGGCGGCCCGGCGGCAGCCTTTCCGATGAAGAAATGCTTGATGTCATTGTCAAGGAAGGCAAGCAGAGGCAGGACTCCATCGAGCAGTACACGGCTGCCCAGCGGCCCGACCTTGCCGAAAAAGAGGCTGCGGAACTGGTCGTCCTCAAGGACTACCTGCCCAAGGCCCTTGGTCAGGATGAACTGAACGCCCTCATTGAAAGCACCATTGCCGAACTTGGCGCATCGTCGCCCAAAGATATGGGCAGGGTCATATCCGCTATCATGGCCGGCCATAAGGGCCAGGTGGACGGCAAGGCACTTTCTGAGGCCGTGAAAAAACGCCTGCAATCCTGACCAGCCCCTGACCCGCCTGCGCTGCAAGATTGCCAAAGCAGGCGGCAGCGCAATATTTTCAGCCGCTTTTCCGTCATGGCGGATATACAGCGGCCTTCCAGATGCGGAACTCGCCCTGCCGTCCGGCCACAGGCCGTTGTAACCGGGAGTTGCCTCGCAAGATGGAAATACTGTGTGTCCGGCAAAAACGCACTCTCCGGAATATGCGGGCCGTCAGGCCCTTCGGGAGCTGCGTCCTTTTTTCTGTGACAAGCCATTTCATTGCTCCCGAGGCATCAGCATGATTCACGCCCGTACGCTCCAGGCCCTGGAATTCAATCACATCACTGACCACCTGGCTTCGCTCTGCCTTTCAGGCGTGGGGCGTGACCGCGCACTGGCTCTTGCCCCGCTGCCCTTGGCTGAAGATGTAAATCTGGCGGCGCGGGTATATGAAGAAGCGGCGGACTGGGCCTCACTTCCGGCTGCCGGGGGAACCGCATTTACTCTCAATGCCTTTCCTGATGTCACAGGTTTTCTGCACGCCGCGCAAACCAGCCGTCCCCACGCTTTTCAGCCCGATGTGGACGCCTTCTGGGCGCTGCGCGAAGTCCTGCGCACGGCACGCGACGCCCACGCATCCA
>NZ_JBAIYW010000121.1:0-2805 GCF_036763055.1 Desulfovibrio sp. 1214_IL3152
CCCGGCACATGCGCCACAAGGACATAAGCTGGGTTTTCACCTCAACCCGCCTGCGCTCTCACGAAACCGCCACCCCGCTGCTGGCCGGGCATCCCGGCGCGCACGTCATGGCTTTCAGGGAATTTGACGAAATATGGGCCGGAGACTGCGAAGGCATGCTGTACAGCGAAATCCGGGCAAAAATGCCTGAAATCACCGCCGGGCGTAATGCCGACAAATACACCTATGCCTATCCCAACGGTGAAAGCTACGCCATGCTGCGCGAACGCGTGCAGCGCGGTCTGCGGCGCGCCCTGTTTCTTGCCGGTGACACGCCGCTTGTCATTGTGGGGCATCAGGCCGTCAACCGGGTACTGCTCTCCCTTTTTCTGCAGCAACGCAGTGAGGACATACCCTATATCTATATACCGCAAAGTCAGTATTATCATATAAGTATGACCCCTCGGCGCAAGGTTTTTGAACGCATTCCCTATCAACCGTGTCCTGTCGAAAACGACATCTCCCGGCAGTCTGAGGCGCTGTGATTCCATACCTATATTCGCCTATCTGGCGATAATAACAAATTTTATTGTGCGACAGGGCATGGCCCTGCGAATGCCGGCGTGGCTTGCACTACGACATAACACTCTGCAAGGACTGCGATTCCAAGCCTCATTCTGGCGCCACGCACCCTTAAGAACCTGTCTTATCTGCCGTTAGGACTTATTGTATATACGAATACATTTCCCGCTTGTGCGCAGACGCATAAAAACTGAGGTAATATCATGAAATTGCAGGCAAAACTTCTGGTTGGTTTCCTTTTTTGCGCATGTCTTACGCTGGTGACAGGCCTTTTTGCCAGCAGCAGACTGCATCAATTGGCTGAAGCCGACACTTTTTTATATGAAAAAGCCACCATGCCTATGGAAGACCTGCTGAAAATGACGGAAGGGTTTCAACGCATCAGACTGAATCTTCTGGATTTTGTTACCACAGAAGTTCCTGCCATGCGCGAACGCTCCAGAAACCTCATCCAGCGGCTCCGCACTGAAATTGATGCCAGCAGCGCCAAGGTGGAAACTACCCTACTTTCCTCACACGATCACGAAGTGTTTGCGGAATATAAAGTCCGCCGCCAGGAATTCAGGGCAGCAACGGACGAAATCACGACCATGGTCGACGCAGGAAAACGCAGCGAGGCATATGACTACCTGAGCGGCAGGGGCAGAGAGATAGCCACTGCCTACCAGCAGGCCATTCACGACCTGGAGGCTTCCAAAGTAGAGCAGGGCAAATCTTTATCCGACAACAATAGCCTGTTGGCCGATTCGTCCAGCAGGCTCTTGTATGTGGTCATGGGCTTCGGCGTTCTGCTTTCCATTGCCATGGGCCTTCTGCTCACCCGTAATATCATGCGCCAGCTTGGCGAAGACCCCGGCTACCTGGCCCAGGTTGCTGGCGAGATTGCCAACGGCAACCTCAATGTGGCGTTCAGGGCGCAAAAAGTGGCCGGCGGCGTGTACCATGTGATGCAGAACATGGTTGGCACCATGAAGGAAAAAATTGCCGAAGCCGAGGAAAAAAGCGCTGAAGCGGCCCGCCAGGCCGAACAGGCCAATATCGCCACCCAGGAAGCACACGCCGCCAAGGCCGCCGCAGAGCACGCCAAGGCCGAAGGCATGCTGCAGGCCGCGCAACAGCTTGAAGGAGTGGTGGATATCCTGACCTCGGCATCAGAAGAGCTTTCGGCCCAGATCGAACAGTCCAGCCGTGGCGCGGACGAACAATCCCAGCGCGTGAGCGAAACGGCCACCGCAATGGAAGAAATGAACGCCACCGTGCGCGAGGTTGCCAGCAATGCCGGACACGCCTCGGAAATGTCGGGGCAGGCTCATCTGCAGGCGCAGGAAGGTGCTGCCATTGTGTCCCGCGTGGTGCAGGGCATCAATGAAGTGTCACGGCAAAGCATGGAAATAAAGCAGGATATGGACACTCTGAGCCGCCAGGCCGAAGGTATCGGCCAGATCATGAGCGTCATTTCAGACATTGCCGACCAGACCAACCTGCTGGCCCTCAACGCCGCCATTGAAGCGGCCCGCGCCGGCGATGCCGGACGGGGCTTTGCCGTGGTGGCAGACGAGGTGCGCAAGCTGGCCGAAAAAACCATGACCGCCACCCACGAAGTGGGCCAGGTTATCAGCGGCATTCAGGAAGGAACCCGCAAGAGCGTGGCAGGGGTGGACATTTCCATCGGCACCATTCAGGAGGCCACGAGCCTCGCCAACCAGTCCGGCGAAACCCTGCACAGCATTGTGTCCCTGGTAGACCAGACCAACGATCAGGTGCGCTCCATTGCCACGGCCAGCGAAGAGCAGTCCGCCGCCAGCGACGAGATCAACCGCTCCGTGGAGCAGGTTGCGGCCATTTCCAGCCAGACGGCCACCGCCATGACGCAGGCCGCGCAGGCCACGGCTGAACTGGCGCGGCAGTCGCAGGTGCTCCAGAGTCTTATTAATGACATGAAGGCTGAAGGCAGCGCCGCGTAATAGCTTTATTTTATACGATATCAACCCTGAAAATCGCTCCGCCGGCTGCGTGAGCAAAGGCATTGCCGGCTGCGGCGTAATGCTGTTCAGCCACGCAGCCACAACGAGGCGGGCAGCGTGAAAACGCCGGGAACAGAACGTCCTCAAAGCTAGAGAGCATTTTAACTTTGAAAAAGTGTAAATGCTCTAACGCTGCACGAAAGTGCAGCGCGCCACAATGTGGCGTGGATTCAGCCGAAAATCGCACTTTTCGGCTGAATGAACACTTTGAAATGTGAAG
>NZ_JBAIYW010000496.1:0-43346 GCF_036763055.1 Desulfovibrio sp. 1214_IL3152
ACGACATGGAGCGCCTTTCCACGCGCATCAGCCTCAATCAGGGCAGCCCGCGCGACTTTATCGCGCTGCGCAACAGTCTGGCTGCCCTGCCGCAGGTTTTTGCCGCTCTTACCGGCCCCACAACATCCCTCATGCTGCGGCCTGACCAGGAAAGCGACGCCCAAGAAAACCCCTCGCAGGAAAACCGCGCCACGCAGCCCCGCGCCCTGGCCGAACTTCTCAAGGCCTGGGATACGATGGAGGATTGCACACAACTTTTACAAAGCGCCCTGGTGGATAATCCGCCTCCGGTCATTACTGACGGGGGACTTTTCAAAAACGGTTATAACGCCGAGCTGGACAGGCTGCTGGATCTGGCCGAGCACGGTGAGCAGAAGCTGCAGGCCATGCTGGCCCAAGAGCAGGCAAGCACGGGCATCCCCAAGCTGAAACTAGGCTATAACCGTGTTTTTGGCTATTATTTTGAAGTATCACGGGCGGCCCATAGCGGCACAATGCCCTATCATTTCATTCGCCGCCAAAGCCTTGCCAATGCCGAACGCTTTACCACCGAGGACCTTAAAAATCTTGAGGAAGAACTGCTTTCCGCTTCTGACAAACGCAAGGCACTGGAATACAGCCTGTTTCAGGATCTGCGCCAGCATATGTCAAACCAGCGGGAACGTGTTGCCCACATGGCCCAGCTTATAGCGCACCTGGACTACTGGCAGAGCCTTGCGCAGGTGGGCCGCCTCAACAACTGGTGCCGACCATATCTGGAAAGCGACGCCAATCTGACCATCCGTGAGGGCCGTCATCCGGTGGTGGAAGCCATGATCGGCCGCGCCAACTTTGTTCCCAACGATTTCAGGCTGGATGAAAAACGCCGCCTGTGCCTGCTTACCGGCCCCAACATGGCGGGCAAATCCACCGTATTGCGTCAGGTTGCCATCATCTGCCTGCTGGCGCAGATGGGTTCAATGGTTCCGGCCACATCGGCCCGTCTCGGCCTTGTGGACAGGCTTTTTTCCCGTGTGGGCGCTTCTGACAACCTGGCTCAGGGTCAGAGCACCTTTATGGTGGAAATGATGGAGACTGCGCGCATCCTGCGGCAGGCCACAAAGCGCAGCCTCATTATCCTGGATGAAATCGGACGCGGCACCAGCACCTATGACGGTGTCGCTCTGGCGTGGGCCATGGTGGAAGACCTGGCCCGCCGCGCCCAAGGAGAGTTGCGCACCCTTTTCGCCACACATTATCACGAGCTTACGGCCCTTGAAGGTCGTGTTGACGGTGTTTTTACAATGAACATCGCCATCAGCGAGTACAACGGCGATATTCTTTTCCTGCACAAGCTCGTTCCCGGCCCGGCGGACAGAAGTTACGGCGTTGAGGTGGCCAGGCTGGCTGGCGTTCCCGTTCCCGTGGTGCAACGTGCCAGAGCTATCCTGGCTAACCTGGAGCGCGGGCGCGATATGGCGCGCAAAGCGGTCGTTTCCGCCGTGTGCCTGCCCGGCCTTGACCTGCCTGAAGCCAGCCCCGAAGAAGAAATGCCTGTTCTACATGCGGCTCCTCCGCGCTCCGAGCATCCTGTGGTAGAGTTGCTGCGCCAGTTGGAACCGGAAGAATTAAGCCCGCTTGATGCCCTTAAAACTCTTATGGAATGGAAAAAACTCTGGGGCGCACAGCCGGGCAGCGATACCGCACAAAGCGAAAATCCCCACAAGGGACGCGGGGAAGAAGGCAGCCGTGGCTGACGGCAATCCGTGGTCCGTCCTCCAGTTCATTGCCGAACGGCGCATTGAAGAAGCGCAATCACGTGGGGCCTTTGACAATTTGCCGGGTCAGGGGCGTCCTCTTGAGCTTGAGGATACAAGCCATGTGCCGGAAGACTTGCGCATGGCGTACAAAATTCTCCGCAATGCCGGCTACTTGCCCCCGGAGTTGGCGGAACGCAAAGAGTTGAACCGCCTTGTTGATCTGCTTTATCAATGCGAGGATGAGCAGGAACGCGTACGGCAGATGCAGAAACTGCAATTCATGGTTGTACGCACCCGTATGCGCTACCAGCGCCATATGTGTATTGAGCAGGATGATCCTTATTACGACAGGCTGCTGGACAGAATCTGTGCCGCGGGCAAACAAAAAAAGATATTTTAGACGTACGTGGTTTGATGTGCCGCGACGGCTGCATCGCACCGGACAATTTAGAGCAGATTAACTTTGAGAATATACATTCTCAAAGTTTAAGGCACGCTCACTTCGGCGTTTAATTGCGCAGATAAACTGCGCTTACGCCTCCGTAGCGAACGTCTGCTCACGCAGACGCCAGAGCAATTTCAAAGTGAAATTGCTCTAGCGCGGCCAGAAAATGCTAATACAAGTCGGAATCCGCTGGCAGTCGCTCCCAGTAAATACGCCCTTTTTTGCGATATTTGCGCAACAGCACATAAACGCTGCCCGGCCCGCCGTCATGAGCCTGTGCGGTACAGAAAGCCAGCACTACTCTTTTGAGCGGTTCCTGGGTCAGCCAGATTTGCAGCTTTTCGCGCAAGATGCCGATGCCGTCAGGCGAGTTGCGCCCGCGCCCCGGAACAACCAGCACAGTGCGCAGTCCCTTATACCAGCTGCCACGTAAAAAGCCGCGCAAGGCTTCAAAAGCCTGTACGGCGTTAAGCCCGTGCAGATCAAGGTGTCCTTCCGGGCTGAGAGAACCTGCCCGCAGCTTGTTCATTATCATCTGGTCAAGCCCGACCACATGTCCTTCAATGTATTCGTCAGTAAAGGACAGGGCAAATTCCAGCTTGCCTTCCATAAAGTCCTGCAAGCCGAGCTGGCCTTGCGGCGGTGGAGAGCCTGCCTCAGGAGCGGGGGCAATATCACGGCCACGGCCCTGAAGGGGTTGCACCTGCCCCATGGCCTGCATGAAGACGGCGTCTTCATCCGCATCCCGGTCCGAGCCCGTGTTTTCAGACGCCATATCTCTGCAAGCCCCCGGTTCTGCACAGGCATGTCCAGGCTTGACTGCATGGTTTTTCATAAAAGCTCTCCCCGGCCCGCTGGCTGGCTGAGCTTCTTTTTTTTGCAGGGAAGGATTTTCCTGTGTTGCGGCGCAGGCGGGCGATTCTTTTTTATTTTTTTTGACTGTGAGCTTTTTACCCGGCAAAGCACAGTGCTCTTCAAGCAAAAAGGTGCCGGGCTGTTCCACATCTTTCGGCTTTCTTTTTCCACGGCCCTTTTCCGGTGCGCAGACCTGACCGACAGCATGCAAAAAAAGTTCACAGTCTTCGGCATCCGCGCCGTCATTTCCTGCTGTGGTCCGACCTTTATGCAGATTGGCGCGGCTGATGCGGCGTGATCTTTCCTGGCTGACGCTTTTTCCCGGTTGGCGTTTTTTGTCTTTATCCGGAAATTTTTCGGCAGCAAGAGAACGAAAAGGATTTTCTCCAAACGAGTCTGAACCGGTCACATGCCACCTCCTGCAAAAAACTGCCTGTAAAAAAAGCCGCGGCGTACCGCGGCTTTTCAATCCGATTGAGAGAGGGTCTATTGCCCTGCAGGCGCTGCCGGAGCCTCGGCAGGAGCGCTCTGGTTTTCAGCGGGCGCTGCCGGGCTTGTCTGAAGCGGCTCAGCCTGCTGTGCCGGAGCCGGAACCGATTTCGGCGCAACGGGATCTTCAATTTTCACGTTGAGAATGGTGGATTCGCTGCTGGGGCGAGAGCTGCTCACATAGGTGTAGCTCAGCGAAGTGATGACAAATATCACGGCCATAAGCGTAGTCAGCTTGGCAAGTATGCCGCCGGCGCCGCCGCTGCCGAAAACAGAAGTATTGCCTCCGCCGAAGATGACGCCCATGCCCTCCTTGCCCGACTGCAGGAGCACAAGGATAACAAGCAACACGCATACAATGATATGCAGCGTAAGAATAAGAGTCTGCACGTATTCCTCCTCGCCGTCCGGCCACAGCCCGATGGCGCGCCAGAAGTTGGGCATCAGGCCCCGATAATTTGTAAGAAGCTTTGCGCCTCTAAAGAGGCTCCTCCTACCAAAAGACCATCCACATTGTCAAGGGCGATAAGCGCTCCGGCATTATCAGGCTTAACGCTGCCGCCATACAGAATAGGCAGTTTTTTGCCGGAATCCCCCACAAATCTTTCAAGCAGGGTCCGTGTAACACCGTGCGCCTCGCGCACTTCACCGGGGCCAGCCACCTTGCCCGTGCCTATGGCCCACACAGGTTCATAGGCTATCGCCAAACGTCCCGGCAGGCTTTCACCAGACATTCCGTGAGGTCTGGCCTCAAAGAATGCGGTCAGCTGCCGTTCAAGCACGGCATACAGGCTGCCCTGCTCGCGCTCTTCAAGCTTTTCCCCGATGCAAAGCATGGTTTTGAGGCCATGACTAAGGGCAAACACCGCTTTGCGGGCCACAAGCTCATCGCTCTCGCCAAAAACATGTCTGCGTTCGGAATGCCCCACAAGAACCCACTGCGCTCCAACATCACGCAGCATATCAACAGAAATCTCGCCCGTAAAAGCGCCTTCAGGCGCGGGATAAAAATTCTGCCCGCCCACGGCCAGAGCTTCTTTACCGGCAAAAGCACGAACCACGCTTTCAATGGCGGTAAAAGGCGGGAAAACCACCACTTCGCGTCCCGCAGGCAGAACTTCGGGTAAAGCGGCCGCAAGCTCGCCGGCGGTTGTGGCGGCCTGAGTACGGTCTTTATACATCTTCCAGTTTGCAGCAATAATCTTGTGCATACATACCCCTTGCGGCGTTAAAGCTGACAGGAATTCAGCTCGCACTGGTAAATAAGGGCGTCTTCACCCGTATCGGCATAATACTTGCGTCGCAGGCCGACACGTTTGAAGCCGCAGCGTTCGTACAGGCTAATGGCTGGCGTGTTGCTATCCCGTACTTCAAGCAAGACTTTATGCATATCCATTTTACGCGCCAGACGCAAGGCAACACGTAAAATGCGCAAGCCGTGTCCCTGCCGCCTCAGGCAGGGGCGCACCGCCAGATTGAGTATTTCCAGCTCGTCTTCTGTGTGGTAGATGGAGATATAGCCCGCAAGCGTTTTGCCGTTGCTCAAACCAAAGGCGGCAAAGGCTTTTTGTCCGAAGGCGGCGCGGCATTGCTCTTCGGACCAGGGCAGAGTAAAACATTCCCGCTCAATGACGGCCATTTCAGCCGCATGCCGTACCTCAAGCCGCAGCATGCGCCATACTGGCCCCGTGGATATACTCATGAAAACAATCCCTTATAGCGGACTAAAAAATTCTGACCACTACCTTGAAGTGGTGGACGGCGAAAACAGGCCGTTGTGCATCATGCCTGACGAGGATGTTCTCCGTCAGCGCCTGCCGCACCGCGCTGTGGCCTTGCTTGTGCGCGACAAAAATGGACACGCCCTGCTGACTCGCAGCGGTCAGGGTTGGTGCTTTTCGTCGCATGGCCGTGTTCCGGCTGGCATGTCGTGCGAATGCCGCGTTGGGGAGCTGCTGCTCAACCACTGGGGGCATGAGGGAAAACAGGTTTCTGCCCTTGGGCTTATTCCCCCAGGCCCTGAAAATGACGCGACATTCCTGAACCTGTTTACGGCCAGGCTGCCGCGCGCCATCATTGCCGTCAGGGCCGCCGACCGGGACCGTCATCTGTTGGTGGACCGTGATGAGCTGAAGGGGCTGGGGACGCATTTTGGAGACCTGCTTTCCCCCCTCATGCGCGCCGCCATCCAACGACAGTATTTTTTTTCGGTATGAACCCGCACCCCACCATGTTCTTGCGCGGTCATCCATAAAACTGCCGGATCAAGACACTCGTCAGTTGGTCGGGCTTAGCAAGTCCACGGCCAGGGCATGCAGCCGCCCATTGCTGGCAAGCAGAGGTTCGCCAAACTGTAACGGATCACCGTTAAGGTCACTCACCCGGCCGCCCGCCTCTTCCACCAGAAGCATGCCCGCGGCGTAGTCCCAGGGCTTAAGGCCGGCCTCGTAAAAAATATCCAATTTGCCGCAAGCCACGTAGGCAAGATCAATGGATGCCGCGCCGATGCGGCGCACCCCCTGGGCAATGGGCAACACCAGGGCAAGGCGCTCCATAACTTCAGGCAAACGTGTGGCAATGTCATAGGGAAAGCCCGTACCCACAAGGGCATCGCTCAGGCTGTCTACTCCACTGACAGCAATGCGGGAATCGTTGCAAAACGCGCCATGCCCGCGCGCCGCCCAGTAGCAACGGCGCAGCATCGGCACGTTCACAATCCCAAGCTCAACCCGCCCCTGATGCCATAAAGCCACGGATGTGCCGACCTGGGGAATGCGGTGTACGAGATTTGTCGTGCCGTCCACAGGGTCGATAATCCAGCAGGTATCCTTGGGGGCGGAATCTTCCTGACTGCTTTCCTCTGCCAGAAAACACGCTTGCGGCACAAGGTCAGCGAGTTTTTCCTTTAAAAAATTTTCAACGGCCAGATCTGTCTGGGTTACCAGATCAATACTGCCTTTATGCCGAACATTGCTCGGCTGAAACCAATGCTCGCGCACGATCTCGCCGCTTTGCAGCACAATGTCTACACAGCGTTTGAGAATGGGGTGAATATCAATCATGGCAAATCCTTGGGCATGGAATGAGGGCATAGCCGTCTGCCGGACGCTCCGGCGCAGAACACAATGAAAAGAAAATACAGCGGCTGCCCTTGGAGCATTTTCACTTTGAAACTGCTCTGCGACGGCGTGAGTAAGCGCAATTTGTTTACTCTGTTAAGCGCCGAAGTAAACTTTGAGAATATCCATTCTCAAAGTTAATCTGCTCTAATTGATAAAGACGGAGCGGTAGGTCTCCCGGTCAAGCATGGCCCTGGCCGTGCCGCGCAGCACTGTGGTAAGCGGGTCTTTGTCCACAAAAACCTTGAGGCGCGTTTCACGGGAGATATACTGGTCAAGGCCCTTGAGCAGGGAACCGCCGCCGGCCATGAGCATGCCGTTGCGGTAAATATCCGCCGCCAGTTCCGGAGGCGTTTTTTCAAGGGCGCGCAGCACAACCTCCAGAATGGCCTGTACTGGCTCGCGCAACGCTTCGCGGATATGGGCTTCGGTCACTTTAACCACGCGGGGGCAGCCGCGCACCATATCCTTACCTGAAACTTCAAGAATGGGCGCATTGGGCATGGGCATGGCCGAGCCAATGATTTTTTTGACATTTTCGGCGGTATTGTCACCCACTTCCATGCGAAAGGCATCGCGCATAAAGCGCTGTACCGCCAAATTCATGGTGTCGCCGGCCACACGCACGGACTGGGAGTTGGCAACGCCCGACAGCGTGATCACAGCCACCTCGCTTGTGCCGCCGCCAATATCCAGCACAAGGTTGCCCAAAGGCTCATGGATGGGCAGGTCAGCCCCTATGGCCGCAGCCATAGGCTCTTCGATCATGGAAATGTCAACAACTCCGGCCAGCATGGCGGAGTCGATGACAGCTCTTTTTTCAACCTGGGTGATACCGGTGGGAATGCATATGGTCATGGACGGCCTGACCAGGCGCAGACCATTAACAGCCTTTTGCACAAAATACGAAATCATGGCCCGGGTAACGTCAAAATCCGCGATAACGCCATCCTTCATGGGCCGAACGGCGCGAATGCTCCGGGGCGTGCGCCCGATATATTCCTTGGCGGCAGCGCCCACAGCCAGAACTTTACCCGTACCCGCATCAAGAGCCACTACCGAGGGCTCGTTGACGACAATGCCATGCGCCCTGGTGTAAAGCAGCGTGTTGGCCGTACCCAGGTCCATGGCGATGTCTTTGGACAAAAAGCGGAAAAGACGCCGCAAAAACATGGCTAATATTCTTTTTCAGGCGGCATGGGGGCATTGTCCGGGTCGTATGCCTGGGGGCCGTTACTGTGTACTCTGGCCTTGGGCAGCATGCCGCGAAGGCGAACCTTGAGGTACAGGTTTTCAAGAAACAGGGCCAGATGGTCAACAGCCTGGCGCACAAAACTGCGCATGGACTCATCAATTTGCCGTGGCTGCGTATGCGCCAGGCACAAAACGCCGCGCGTGCTCTTATTGATCATGACCGGCATGCAGATGGCAGCCTGAAAATCCGGCATGTCGGGCAGCTTGCCAAAAAGTACGGCCGAGGGCGCGCCTTCCACACCTTCGGCCATGACAGGCTGGTCATTGCGAAAAACCCAACCCGTTATGCCGCTGCCCATAGGCAAGATCAGCGGTTCTTCCTGTCCGTCAAGCAGCAGTCGTGCAGACTCGGCTTCCACGCAGTAGGTTTCGCCCGGCGTATCGACAGAGGCAAAGGCGCAGTAGTCAAAACCGGTGGCTTCCACCATAATGCGCAGGTAGTTTTGCAAGAATTGCGGCCAGCGTTTATAGCGGAAGCGTAAATCCTGGATAACCCCCAGCTCCACAAAGTAGCGCGGGATGTCTCCGGCAAGGTCCTGACGGCCCCTGCTGCCCTGCTGGCGGGCCACAAGCTCGGCGAACATCTGAAGAATCTTGTGATCCTTGTCGGAAAAAGAGTATTGCCGCTTGCTGTCGACGCACAAGGCGCCCCCCGTAGGCACGGGGCAGCCCATGAAGGCCTTGATGGACGCTTCTTCTCCACCGGAGTAATAGCCAAGATTGCTCTGGCGCTGATCAAAGTTTGGCACGAGCAGAGGCTGGCGATTGCGCACAATCCAGCCAACCAGCCCCTTGCCGGGCAGCACGGTGGCATTGCCGCCGACTTTGTCGCCCAGGCTGAACGAGGCGGCCAAATGATGCAGATCGCCTTCTTCATCGGGCAGGAAAAGTACAACGGAATATGCGTCAAAAACGCTGCAAACGATACTGAGTATATGCTTTTCCAACGTGTTTTCAGTCATGATGATGCGGGTTTTATGGTGAAGCGGGCTGGCCGCATAAATATCTGAGAGGCACACTCCTTGTAGCAAAGCGTACCGCCCCCGGCAACTGCTTTTGCGGCGTTTCAAGGCAGAGAGCGGATGGCTTACAGGGAAAAACAAGCCAGTTTCGGCCATTCTGAAACAGGTGCAGGTGGCCCCCCTGGCGAAAAATGCTTATTTACCTGTAGGGACTACTGGAATTATTTTTAAAATAAGTATAAAAAATTAAAAAATCAGGTATCGGGATGCGCGGATGATAAAATGGCAAGAGGTCTTCAGCAAAAATGGTTACCCCTGGAAGGACGCAAGCTGCCTGTCCGCTCCAGTGACCATAAGCGACCTTGCGTCACTCAAGCATTTTCTTGATGCCGTACACATACGTTTTTGCCTGGTAAAACCCTACCAGGAAAATAAAAACTACCCGGTTGTCGAAGGGCGTGAGCTTTTGCCCTCTTTTGACAACGACATGTTCGAATACAAAGACCTGCCTGGCTTTGCCATGGTGGCCTTTGCCCGCCAGCTTGATTACTTTTCCGAAATATTTCAGTTCGACAAGCTGCACCCCGTCATAACAGAAGGCGAAGGGGCCTGCTGCCCGCTGGAAAACCAGGTTATGGGGCAGAACCTGCAAACCCTTGCCTCCCGCCTGCCGCGCATGCATCAGGAAGTGTTTCGCCACCAGTTCCGCTCCACGGACACGGTGCTGCTTGAAAACTACCCGGCCCTCATGCCCTATCTGCTCAATATGGACAGGGCGCAGGTTCTTGCATGGGATGCGGACAACCTGTTTCACCTTGCGGGAATTTTTGCCTCTTTTCCTTCCGACATTGACAGCGAGCTCAAGCGCTTCGGCATCCGCATAGGCAAGTTTGTCTATGGCGACAGCGACATTTACGAACGTAACCGCATGTTTGTCTATCAGTACCTTATGGAGCTTTACGGCTTTCCCATTGTGTCTGAGCGGCGCACGTCCAGCGCGCTCTTCTCCCGAAAGCTCCACAAGATGGGTGAACATTTTCTTTTGCGCGTTCTCGGCCAGACAGACAGAACCATCACCACGTATACCGCCACAGGGGAAAATTTGCGCTATCCCCTGCTGGAAAAGGTTGCGCTGGTGGCTGTGGACGCCGACCATGACGAAGCGCTTGAAATTATCGACCGCGACGGCTTTTTTCTCGACAAGCCCCGGCGCGTGGTCATCTTGCGTGTAAGATACCGCCAGCACAGCTTTGATTCCAGCAACGTGCGTCAGGACCGCGCCCTTTCGGTGGTGGCCCAGGAGGTTCTGCACCCGCTTACCGGCGAACCGCTCAAGGGACTGAACCTTATCAAAGACACCTCAAACATGTTTTTGCGCCTTAACGACATTGTGCGGGGCGAATTTACCGGGCGCATCATCTACAAGCGCACCGAGGTGGTGGAAAATACCGATACCCACGAAAAGCGCCTCAAATTTTTGTACAGCTGGCTCACCAAGCATCAGCGCCGCATGATCAGCTACAGTGACGAATTTTTTTCAAATGTCAGCAAGGTGCTGTGCAACTACCTGTACTCACCAGACAATGACGAGGTATTTGACGGGCTGCGCGAGCTTTATCAGGATGTCTGCACACGCTTCAGCTATATCCAGCAAGCCAGGCGTGTGCGCATTCTTGAAGACCTGTGCGGCCGCACCTGCAAGGGAGTGCACATCACATACCGCCAGATGATGAGCGAAACGGTGGCCCTGCTCAACGAACTGAAATTCGAGATTGTCAACTTTTTTCCGGCGCTGGTTGATGCTGTTATTGACTGCGTTGAAAAAATTTTGCGAGACCGCTACCTTCAGCGTCAATATCTGGAGCAGCCGGAAGACAGCCTTACTCCTGCCGGACTGGAAATTCGCAAGAACTACGGACGCCTCGTCTCCCTTCAAGACGGCTTCAAGGCCGTGCGCAAGGCGAGAACGGGCAAGGAAAATATTATAGCATGAGTTTAGCTTTTTTTTACCTTGCTCCTGAAAAATGGGGAAAGGAAGTTTGTCTTGAAGATCAGGAAGCCCGCCACCTGAGCCAGGTTTTACGTCTTGGTCCCGGAGATGAAGTGGGCCTGCTGGACGGCCGGGGCCGCAAAGGCCGCTTTATTGTACGCAAGACCGGCAAGAAAAATGTTCATCTTGAATGCCTCAATGAAGAACATCTGCCGCTGCCCACGGCGCGGGCGGTCATTGCCCTTGCTTTCAGCAAGGCCGTACGCCGGGGATTCTTTATGGAAAAAGCCGTGGAGCTGGGCGCGCACGGTATATGGCTCTGGCAGGGAGATCACAGCCAGGGCAAGCTTTCAGCCGCCGCCACAGAGGCATGCCAGGGGCAGCTTGTGGCCGGGGCCAAACAGTGCGGCAATGCCTGGCTGCCGGAAATGCGCGGCCTCACCAATGGCGTTGATGAACTGGCGGCTCTTGCCGCCGGGGCAGATCACCGGATTTTACCGTGGGAGGCACAGGACAATGTACCCATGCTTACTCCCGCCCTGGCAGGCCAACCGGGCCTGAGCGTGTATGTCATCGGCCCCGAAGGCGGCTTTTCATCGCGCGAGCTTGACGTGCTCAAGCATTCCGGCTTTATTGCCGTAAGCTTGGGGAACCGTGTGCTGCGCTGCGAAACGGCGGCCACCCTGTGCCTGGGACTGCACTGGTGGGCCTCGCAACTGCCTGAAAAAATGTGCTCCAGCGAGGAGTCCGGGACATGAGTGTGAGCAAGCCGCTGCCCGAGCGCATGCGTCCGGATGATCTGGCTCTTTTTCTTGGGCAGACCCATCTTGGCAGCCGCCTTCGTTCCCTCATGCAGGCCAAACGCTTGCCAAGTCTGCTGTTTTTTGGCCCCCCTGGGTGTGGAAAATCCACGCTGGCTCTTTTGCTCGCCAAATCCACTGGCAAGACCTTTCTGCGGCTGAGCGCGCCCGAAGCGGGGTTGCAACATTTGCGGCGGTCGCTTTCAGGCGTTGAAATTCTTGTGCTGGACGAATTGCACCGCTTTTCCAAGGCGCAGCAGGATTTTTTTCTGCCTCTGGTGGAATCGGGTGAACTGACCCTGCTGGCAACCACCACGGAAAATCCTTCCTTCAGTGTGACGCGGCAGCTTCTTTCACGCCTGCATGTGCTCCGTCTGCGTCCTCTGGGACGCACGGAACTTGTGGAACTCGCGCGCCGTGGCGCGGCGGATCTGCAGACAGAAATGCCCGATGACCTGGCCGAGCTTCTGGCGGGAGTGGCCCACGGGGACGCGCGTACCCTGCTGAATCTGGTGGAATACGTGGCCGCCCTGCCCGCCGACTTGCGCGATATCGAGCACATCAAGGCCGCCCTGCCCGAAGTGCTGGTTCGCCACGACAAAGACGGCGACAACCATTATGAGCTTGCCTCGGCCCTTATCAAATCCATCCGTGGCAGCGATGTGGACGCGGCTCTTTACTATCTGGCTTGCCTTCTCGAAGGCGCTGAAGACCCCCGTTTTATCTGCCGCCGCCTTATTCTTTCCGCTTCCGAGGATGTGGGTCTGGCCGACCCCAACGCCTTGCAGCTGGCCGTGGCCTGTCAGCAGGCCGTGGAATTTGTGGGCATGCCCGAAGGCTTCATTCCGCTTGCGGAAACAGTGACGTATCTTGCACTGGCACGTAAAAGCAACGCCACATACGCGGCATATCTTAATGCACAGCGCGAGATCAAACTCAACGGTCCTCATCCGGTTCCCCTACACCTGCGTAATCCTTCCACGCAGTTGCACAAAGAATGGGGGTACGGCAAAGAATACAAATATCCTCACAACTATCCGGAATCCTGGATCCAGCAGACCTACCTGCCGCAAGAACTGGAAGGGCGGCGTTTTTATCAGCCACGCGACAACGGCGAAGAACCCCGCCTTACGCAATGGTGGCGCAAGCTGCATAAAATCAAAAAGACGGAAGATTAGGTATGCACCCTTATATTGAAGGCGAATTTGCAAAAAAATTTCTCACTGGCGATAGCTACACAAGCCAGGGAACACATACAGGCTTTTTTACCCGTCTGATGCCCTCGCTGAGCTTTTACACCCGCCTGTTCGGTGGCCCTTTGCGCTGGCTGTGCGCCAGGGCAGCCAAAGGAAAATGTGACGACAGTGCATGGGTACACGCCAGCGTGTGGGTTTCAGAACTCATGGAGCGCATCGGTTGCCCCATTGAGGTGCAAGGCATGAACGCCATTGAAAAAGTGGACGGCCCCTGCCTTTTTGTCGCCAACCATATGAGCACGCTGGAAACATTCATGCTGCCGGGCATGATACGCCCGCGCATGCCCGTGACATTTGTGGTAAAAAAGAGCCTGACCACCATGCCCCTTTTCGGGCCGGTCATGCGCTCGCGCGCCCCCATTGTGCTTGGGCGGTCCAACCCGCGCGAAGACCTTACCGCGGTGCTGGAAGGCGGCCTTGAGCGCCTGAGCAAAGGCATTTCCATCATTGTTTTTCCGCAAAGCACGCGCGCGCTCGCTTTTGACCAGCGGCATTTCAACACTATCGGCGTCAAGCTGGCCCGCAAAGCCGGAGTGCCGTTAATACCGCTGGCCCTTAAAACCGATGCCTGGGGCCAGGGTAAAAAAATCAAGGAACTTGGGCCTGTAAAACCAGGAATGCCCGTACGGTACTGCTTTGCCAGCCCCGTACGCATTCAGGGGCAAGGCAAGGAAGAACACGCCGCCATTTGCCGCCACATTGCCGAACACCTCGATAGCTGGCAGCGCATGGATGGCGTCAACGGCCAGACAGCCTGATGGGATCTCGCCCGCATCCGGCAGCAACAGCAACGGCCCGCCAGTATTTCCGGCGGGCCGCTTTTATGGAAAAATTTCAATAATACAATTAGAATATATTAGAACATTTTCACTTTGAAATTACTCTGGTGGCTGCGTGGGCAGACGCCCTAGCTGCCCTGCGCGGAAGATTCGGCTGCATCAAGTTTCTTTTGCAGGCGCTTACAGTACAAAGAAAAGAAAAAATTGGCGATGGGGCGGATGGAGATAACCGCAAAAAAAAGCAGAAAATACAGCAAAGAATCAATGAGCATCATGGGGGTTGAGCGTGCCTCAAAGCCCATGCCGCTTAAAAAGCCATGCAGTTTGAGAATGACGGCGCATATGCCAAAAAAAACACATATCCCATACATAAAGCATCTGTCTTTGGCTTTCCGTAACTGCTTGTCCATATCCTCTCCACCTTCGTAAAAATACACGGCCCTGCCCGGCATGCCCCATTTCTGGGCGTCAGAATATGACATAGAAAAACTTTCCACGCCAGCCCTGCCTTGCGGCTTTTCTGCGGCAGTCTGCCCCGCCGTTCTTGCGGAACAAAGCGTTTTACTCTGCCCGTATACATGGTCAAGGTAGCACCGCTCAGCAAAGTGCGGAGCAGGGATGGAGGGCGCTGTCGTCTTCACCATTTCAGCCAGTAGACTGAAACTGCGTGTGATGCCGTGTGATGTAGCTGCCATGACGCACATCGCCCCACGCAACCGCAAAACAGCCTTGCGTTCAAATTGTTTATGGCGGCAAAGGATTCCCCTTTGCCGCCATAAACCGTTGCAGTACAGAAAACTACAGAAAACCCTGCGCCGCTGCGCGGCTGATCATGTCCATTCAAGCAGACGCCTTTGTCCGGTCAGCGAACGAAGGTAGGTGGCGTCCTGTCCGACCTCGAGGCAGCCCAGGTATTCTCCCTGCTTATCCCGCAAAGCCAGATACTGGATGTGAATAAACTTTCCGCCAAGTTCCAGCCAGAATTCCGCCTTGTCTCTCTCACCTTTTTTAAAGGCTTCCAGTATTTCAGTAACCATGTGAACGGACTTGGAGGGATGGCAGTTTTTCACCTCGCGCCCGATGACAGCGGCGCTTCTGGGAAAAATCCGATGAGCGCTGTCAGAATAGTAGGCAACCCGGTCGTCAGCATCTACAAAACTTATATCCACAGGCAGGTTGCAAAGGATGGCGTCCACCACCTGCTGCGGCAAACGGCCGGTGGAAAGGTCTACAAGTCCTGCCTGCCCTGTTTCACGGCCTCCAGAGGATGCCTCCGGGGCAGCCCATTGGTCGCCCGGCACCACACCGAAGGAATAGCCGATTTCATCGTCGCCCCGGCGGCAGCGCCCCCAGTCAGCATCGGTCAACAACTGAAGGCTCATGGGAAAGAGAATATTTTCCTCCTTGCGGAACATTTCATCAACTTCATCCACAAGCTCTTTCACCGCCGTAGTGATGCCGCTTCGGTCGCCCGCATCAAACTGCTCCTGTGCCCGCCGGATCAAGCGCCTGATATCGTCATGCACTTCCCACATGACCTTGCCGGGGGCGCTCAGATCGTGCTGTTCAAGTAAGGGAAACAGCTGGTTTTCCTTGCGGACGTAATGGGTCTGTATGTCGGCCAGCTCCTGTGTCAGCGACTTGAGCCTGCCCACAGTGAAGGGCCACGATTTTTCACCATCGTCACCGGCGACCAGCGCAAGGGCGTCTTTGATTTCAGCAGTGAATTTTTTGGCCTGTGCGTTTTCCCTCAGGTAGGTATCCACCGGATGTCCGGGCGGAACCTGCGGCATCGCCTGCCCTTCCAACGCATTTTGAAACAGCGCCGCGTGCAGGTGACACATTTTTTTTATTTCCGTTTCCGGCATGCCTTCGTTAACAAGGCTCTGCTCAAGGGAGGCGATTTCTTCGGGGCTGATATCGCCCACGGTTTTGTTGAATTTTTCCTGCAGGGCCGCAAATTCCACACCGTCATGCAGTTCCTTGATGATTTCTTTGAGTTGCGCCAACCGCTGTTCCCGCGACGCCGTTACCGAAGATTTCGCCTGCCGTACCTCTGGCGGCGATATTTCTACCGGCTGCCCTGTTTGGGCCATGATCTCTCCTGCAATGAACAAGAGCAGGGCAAGCACATCCTCATTGCCCATGCCTGCGGCTTTTTCGACTGTGGCAATACGCCCCACAGTTTGCCGCAAAAGCGGATTTTTCAGCTTTTCAAAGCTGCTGTTATGCAGCGCCAACGATTCTATCAAAAAAGGATATTCGCTCGTCAGGGAGTGAATGGTCGTATCTTTTGTGAGCAACATAGACACCTCGGACGTTTCTGTGCTTGCGCGCGGCAATGCAGATCATGCGGAAGCGGCAGCCTTGGATGGAACCCAGAGCATTTTTACTTTGAAACTGCTTTGGCGACTGCGTGAGTAAGCGCAATTTATTCGCGATGTTAAGTGCCGCAGCGGGCATGCTTTGAACTTTGAAAATGTCCATCCTCAAAGTCAATCTGCTCTAGATAGGCGGCGTGATGGTCACCAGCAGGCGCATGCGCGACACAGCCTCAACCCCGTGCGGCTCACGAATTTCAGACACAAGGATATCCCCTGCCTTGGCGGGCAGCTTTGCATCGTCCGCCCCAAGGAAAAATCCCTCTCCTTCCAGCACCTGTATGGACAGTTCGCCGTCCAGGTCGTGCGAATGGACAGGAAAAGTCACCCCGGCGTCCAGGTTAAAATTTATCATCTTGAAATACGGCGAATCCTCCACAAGAAAAAACCGCTTCATGGCATTGGCCGAGAATTCTCTTGTTGATTCAAGCTGCAGTATCTTCATGGCTTTTCCTTCGCCTTTGCGGCTGTTGCATGTTGTGATCACGCTTGTCATCTTTGCTATACACAGACGGAGTATCTGATTCTGTGAGCATGCGCACAATTAATTGAAAATTTTTTTCACTCCGTAGTATTACGATATGCTGCGTCACTTCATTGTCAATAACCAAGAGGCATATTGACGATTTCAGCAGGCAATGGTCATGGCCGCGACAATAGCAGACGACCGCCCTAAGCCGCTTAAGCGTAAATAGAACATACTGTTACGCGCAAAATATAATGTTTGAAAAATTGTGTACCGTATTTTCAACGGCGCAACACTCTTCAGGCAGCAGCACAAAAAAAGCCCCCTGCCAGATGCTGAAGATCCGTACAGGGGGCATGACGACAAGTCCGGCGTAACCGCGCGGCCTATTGAAACCATTACGCAGGATAATATTTCCCCGTACAGGACAGGACATCCATTGCAATAACGCCCGTCATTTTGAGCATGGACTCAGGGTATGATCTCCCGGCATGGTGCGGAGCATACTTAGCCACAAAGGCGTCCAGAACGGCGAGCTTCAGCGCGGAGTCTTCGAGCAGGACGGCATTTCCTCTTATAATGACGCTTTCATAGCTGGTGTTGGTATCGCAGGGCAGTTTGTCAGCATGCACAAGGCCGAGCATCCTTTCCACCTCAAAGCCCACGCGGGCATCCTTTTTTATATTGCTCAGCTTTTCACCCACAGCCAAGCCGTGGATAAAGATTTTTCCCTCCCAAAAAACAAAATGCACCGGCGTGATATACGGAAAGCCGTCCGCCCCCGTGCTGGCTAGCCTGCCCACAGCTTCCGTGGCCAGCAGGTCGTGTATTTTTTCTTCAGCCAATGGATATTTCTTCATTCTTGTCTGCATAATTCCTCTCGGCTATGATATTTTGACCCTCTGCATAACAAAAAATACCTGCTGCTGAATAGGGACAGTTTTATCTTTTTTAACCTGACGCTTTATGTCCTTTCAACCGGAAAACAGAACCCGCGCCAGTTATGCACTCCGCAAGGCGCGACCTTGCGCACCGGAGAAAAAGTCATGTTATATCTGAATACCGCCGCTCGTGTTCCTCTCTACCAACAGCTTTATGAACAGGTAAAAAACGAAATTCTTGCTGGAGCAATGGTCCCTGACGCTCAACTGCCATCCATCCGTGCTATGGCAAAAGAACTTCAGCTTGGCAAAAATACGGTTGAAAATGCCTATGCACAACTTGTTCTTGAGGGCTATGTGCGCGTTCGCCCTGGCAGCGGGTACAAGGTGAACTCCGTATACCGCGACATGCATGCCGCCAGGCCCCTTCCCGTCGCTGCCCGCACGGACGCATCCGAAAAAGAAAATCCGGCATCACGGCAACGCATCGACTATGACTTCAATTACGAAAATCTGGATGCCTCTATCTTTCCCGCTGGGCTATGGCGCAGACTGATGGCCGACATTTTGTCGTCCCTTCAAAAAAACAGCGGCCAGGCTACAGATATGCACACCTATGCAGATGCCTGCGGCAGCCTGGCCCTGCGCAGCGAGCTGGTTTCGTATCTTTACCGCAGTCGAGGCGTTTGTTGCGCCCCCGAACAGGTGGTCATATGCAGCGGCCTGCAGCCCTCAATTCTTGCCGTCATGCGCCTGCTTCAGGATGAATGTGCTCTTGTTGCCCTTGAGGACCCCGGCTATGCAGGAGCCAGAGCGGCCTATGAATTTTTCAACGCAGCCACGCTTCCTGTTCCGGTAAAAAGCGACGGCATCGATATAGAAAGCCTTGCGGCGTCACCCGCCAGACTTGTTCACATAGCACCCTCGCACCAGTTTCCCACAGGCGTTGTCATGCCCATTGGCAGGCGTGTGAAACTTCTGGAATGGGCAAAGAAAAACAACGGCTTTATTGTTGAAGACGACTATGACAGCGAACTGCGCTATCACGGCAGGCCGGTTCCCTCGCTTCAATCCATCGACAAGAATGGCCGCGTCATCTATATGGGAACATTTTCAAAGGTACTTTCGCCAGGCATGCGCATGTCGTATATGGTGCTTCCTCCGTTGCTTGCAGACAGGTTCCGCTCTGTTTTTTCCGGTTTCCAGTGTACTGCCCCGTGGCTTGAGCAGGCGGTTCTGAGCCGCTTCATGAAACTGGGATACTGGGAAAAACATTTAAGAAAAATCTGTCTGCTCAAGAAAAAAAAGCACGACCTTTTTGTACATACGGTTGGCCGCCTGTTCGGCAAGCGTGTGCGTATACACGGCCACAATGCCGGTCTGCACCTTTTGCTGGAATTTCCCGCAGGACCGGACGAAACACGCCTTACGGCAAAAGCCGCCGCTTGCGGCGTTCGTGTGTACCCTGCTTCGCCTTTCTGGCAGGACAAAACACGCTGCCCTGCCAATTGCCTGTTTCTGGGCTATGGCACGCTGCCGGAAGCGGATATCATCGCTGCTCTGGGACGGCTGAAAAATGCATGGTTTTGACCTTTGCCCAGACAGGAATTACATCTTGAAAACGGGTAAGACGCATGCGTATGCCTGTGTTATGGCTTTGAAACAGGTGAGGTTTATATATGACAGAACTTTCTGATGCCACCATGTGGCGGGCGCTGTGTGACTGTGATCCGGCCTATGACGGACAGTTTTTTTATGCGGTAAGAACTGTGGGTGCTTACTGCCGCCCCTCATGCAGGTCACGAACGCCGTTGCGGAAAAATGTTTTATACTTCCACACAGCAGAGGAGGCGAAACAAGCCGGGCTGCGGCCCTGCAAACGCTGCCGTCCCGATCTGGACAAGCATGATCCGGCGGCGTTGCTTGCCGGGCAGGCCAAAAACCTCATTGACAGGCACTTCGGCAACCGCGCCCGCCTGAAATGTGAACTCGGACGGCTTGGCGTATCACAGAGTCATCTTGCGGTTATTTTTCGGCAGCAGTACGGCCAGACCCCGGCACAGTATCTCGGACAGGTTCGGGAGCGGCAGACCTGCGCGTTGCTGGAAAAAACAGGTATGCCCATCACAGACATTGCCGCGACCATCGGTTTTGAAAGTCTGACGTCATTTTATGCCTTTTTTAAAAAACAGACAGGCACAAGCCCCGCCAAATACCGTAAACAACGACAACATTCGGCAAGCGCAGGTGACGCGCGTGCTCGCCTTGCCGCGACACACTAAAAAAGTTCACTTCCGGCGCAATGCGCCGCCAATCGGAGCTACACCATGACAAATTTATGGTTTTACGCCTCCCCTATCGGCAAGATCGGCATAGCTGAAAAAAATGACGCCATCTGCCAGGTATTTTTCAGCACTGAGGCTCCGCCTGACGGCTTTGCGCTACAGAAAAGCCCGGTTATTGAACGGGCGGAACGCCAGCTTACGGAATATTTCTCGGGCAGCAGAAAAGAATTTGATTTGCCCCTGAATCTCGGCGGCACAGCATTCCAGACCACCGTATGGCAGGCGTTGCAGACCATTCCGGCCGGAGAAACGCGCAGCTATAAAGACATAGCCGTCATGATCGGCAAGCCCGGCGGCAGCCGCGCCGTCGGCATGGCGAATAACCGCAACCCGGTAGCCATCATCGTTCCCTGCCATCGTGTCATCGGGCAGGACGGCAGCCTTACCGGATATGCGGGTGGCCTTGCCGTCAAGCAATATCTGCTGGAGCATGAAAAAATATGGCAACCAGAGAAAGCCCATGCCCAATACACCTTATTTTGAATACGGCGAAAAAGAAAAATCATGGCTCAGGTCGCGTGATCCGGTTTTGGCCGCAGCTATGGACGAAATCGGTCATATCCGGCGCGAAATCACGCCTGACATTTTCAGCGCGCTTTTAAATTCCATCGTGGGGCAACAGATATCAACAAAAGCCCAGGCCACTGTCTGGAGGCGCATGCGGGAACAGTTCTGCCCTCTAACCCCGGAAAACCTGATGGGCATAAGCGCGGAGAGCTTGCAGACCTGCGGCATATCCATGCGCAAGGCCGTTTATATAAAAAACATTGCCGCGGCTGCCCTGGATGGAAGTCTCGATCTTGAGCGTCTGCCATCCATGACAGATGAGGAAGTCTGCGCACATTTGGTGCAACTGAAGGGCATAGGCGTGTGGACTGCGGAAATGATTATGATTTTTTCCATGCAGCGGCCGGATATCCTGAGTTGGGATGACCTGGCAATCCAACGCGGGCTGCGCATGCTGTACAGGCATCGTCAGATTACCCCCACGCTCTTTGCCAGATACAAAAGACGCTACTCCCCTCATGCCACCACTGCCGCCCTGTACCTGTGGGCCATTGCGGGAGGGGCCTGCGCCAACCTCAAAGACTGTGCGCCGCTGAAAAAGAAAACCAAAACGCCAAAAAAGCCGCCGGTCAAAGCGCAGAAAAACCAGGAACCGCGGTGACCGTGTCTGTGACATGTCGTTACACCGCCTGAACTGATGACGCACCACGGCGATGCTGGTTTTTACGCCGAGGAAGCTAGAGCAATTTAACTTTTAAATTGCTCGGACGGCTGCGTGAGCAGACGTTCGCTACGGAGGCGTAAGCGCAGTTTATCTGCGCGGTTAAACGCCGAAGTGAGCGTGCCTTAAACTTTGAGAATGTATATTCTCAAAGTTAATCTGCTCTAGGTGGCAAAGCGGCAGAGAGGTTTAGAGCAGTTAACGAATGAAATGAGTTAACTGCTCTGCAAGGATTTTCTTGAAAATCCTTGCCACGAAATGCGAGAAGGCAGGCTTTTGCCTGCCGTAAGCGAGCATTTCAAGTGTTAAATGCTCTAGCCGTTAAGCAGATATTTCAAGCGGTGAACGCTCCGGGGGCTGTTTCCAAATAAAGGCGGGCCGCAACGGACCATACCCGGAGCGGCCCGCACAAAAAACAGCGGAACTCTTATTTGCCTTCGGTAACAGGCGGTTGTCTACCAGCCGTTGTGATGAACCCTGTCCTCGCGATAGCGGTCAGCTTCGCCAAAGGGCTGTGCCGGATGCCCGGCGACAACCAGCGCCAGAATATTGATGTTCGCAGGAATTTTCAGCAACTGGCGGATAGGCTCTACCCTGTCTTCAAGCGGATGCATGCCGCACCACACCGTGCCGATATTCTTGCCGCGCGCGGCCAGCAGCATATTTTCCAGCGCGGCCGTACAATCCTGCTGCCAGTAGCGCGGCTCTTTGGCTTCGGCGGGGTCGGCGCAGACAACAATGGCAAGGGGCGCTTCGGCGGCCATCTTGGCATAGGGATGGCGGTTGGCTATTTCCGCCAGCAGGGTTTTGTCGCGCACAACAACAAAGTGCCAGGGCTGGCGGTTATGGGCGCTGGGCGCAGCCATTGCTGCCCGCAGCATGATTTCAAGGTCAGCGTCGCTCACATCTTCGGAAGTGAACTTGCGGATGCTGCGGCGTGTAAAAAGGGCTTCAAAAATGTCCATATGGCACTCTCCTGAAAAAGAACTGTCCCGCCGCTCCAGTATGCATCAGAACGCGTAAAAGAAAAAGCAGGCATATACCTTATAATACCGCATGCCGACAGCATTAGCGCATACGCACCGCTTTTCCCGTCACTCCTTTAGCCGGGCCTCAGGCATGACAGGCCAATGATGCCACTCAGCCCCCTGCGCACATATCCTGGCTGGCATGCATCCGCCAGACACCGCAGGGGCAAACTGCCGCGCAGATGCCGCAGCCAATGCAGCGCGCGGGATCTGCCGCGTAGTCAAAACCTTCATTCACCTGTTTGCGGCGAATTGCTTTCTGTGGGCATGATTTGATGCATATCTTGCAATCACGGCAAGGCCCCGAAACGGATAGCGAACAAGCGGAGGAGCCGTCCCCGGCATGCCCCCTGTTTTCCCATGCCGGGACGCGCAGGCGATAATCTCCCACGGCGACAAGCCCGTTGACCGCGAAATCATCTGGGGCCACATCGCTGAAAATACCGTTTTTAATCCATTCCTCGGCGCGGAATTGCGCCATCTGTTGAACGCCTTTGTGTTCATCCTGCTCTTGCGGCACTGGAACAATTTTTTTCCAGTGCTTCCAGACAGAAAGTTCTTTGTGCAACTGCGGCTTGTCAATGGCGGCAAGAAAAGACTCCAGCCCCGCCTCAAGCCACGCAAGGTCCTGGCCGGTCAAGGCGCTTACGCGCACATCCGGCGAAAGATTGCCCACAGGGCCACGAAAATAGACAGCGCCGCCCACCATGCCCACACAGGGCCTTTCACCGAGAATGGACGGCATGGTCTGGCTTTCGTAGCCGCAAACCACAGCCCGTCCGCCCCCCATGAATTCAAAGGAAAAGCTGCCCACACTTTTGAGCACCCACAGTTCCGGCGGCTCATACATGGGATCGTGCTTCATCAGTGAGCCGGAGCGTGTGCCTGCCCGCCCGCCGATGTAGATCACCCCTGCAGCCGCGCAATGCCCCGCAGTATCGCCCGCATCGCCACGTACGGTAATGCGCCCGCCTGCGTTAAGCCAGCCGACATCAGCGGCAGCAGATCCTTCAACCAGCACTTCTGTATCAGGCAGGCACATGGACCCTACACGCTGGCCGGGATTGCTCACGGTAAACATGAGCTTTTTGCCGTCCCTGTTCCATAATGGGCCACCAATATCGTGCTGGCCCGATGCCTCTATATGAAAAACCGTCTCACCCCTGTCCACTGCGTCTTCAATTGCCAGCAGCAGATCCTGAGTGGACATGCGTTCGTGATTGTGCAGCGTGTTCATTCGCAACATACAGTTATCCTTTTACTGAAAACTAGCAGGCATACTGAATGCCCAACTTGTCGGCAACGGCCCTGTCTGTCGTTACCAGTGCATCCGACCGCCCTACCGGCATGGAACTGTTGCCCACAGGGGCCAGCAGTTTGCGCAGCTCGGCGTCAAAGGCCAGCATGTAATCCACAATGCTTTGTGCGCCCTTGTCCACATCCAGGCGTCTGACCAGGCGCGGGTCCTGTGTGCAGATACCGGTGGGGCATTTACCCGTATTGCAGGCATTGCAGCGGCCATGCTCGTTGCCCACGCAGCCGAGCAGCTGAATGAGAATTTTACCTACGATAACCCCATTAGCCCCGAGGCAGATCATTTTAAAGGCGTCAGCCGCCGCATTGCCTGAAAAACCGATGCCACCGCCCGCCCACAGGGGAATCTGCCCCTGAAGTCCCTGGGCCACGGCGGCCTGATAGCAATCGCGCAGCTTGGAGACTATGGGATGGCCCGTATGCTCCAGGGAAACCTCATTGGCAGCACCGGTTCCGCCCTGGATGCCGTCAAGAAAAAAACCGCCGCAGATTCTGTAAGGATCGCGCAGCAGGTTGTTATAGACAGAAACGGATGTGGCCGAAGCCGCGCACTTGATCGCCACAGGAACGCGAAAACCAAAGGCGGCATTGAGGGAAAGGTGCATCTTCTGCACAGACTCTTCAATGGAATAAAGCCCCTGGTGATTGGGCGGGGAATGCAGCGTAGTTCTGGGTACGCCGCGTATGGCCTGGATGTGCGGCGCCACCTTGGCCGCTGGCAGCAGGCCGCCGTCGCCGGGCTTGGCCCCCTGCCCTATTTTTATGAGCACTCCGGCCGGGTCGGTTCTCATATGGGGCATGGCCCTGATGATCCGGTTCCAGCCAAAATGCCCCGATGCTATTTGCAGGATCGTGTATTTCAGCTGCTCTGATTCCAGAAGCCTGCCGGGCATGCCACCTTCGCCTGAACACATGCGCACCGGCATACCGCATTTTTCGTTAAGGTAGGCCGTAGCCAGGGCGATTGCTTCCCAGGCCCGCGTGGACAAAGCTCCGATACTCATGTCACTGAATATGAGCGGATAAATCCAGTTCACCGTGGGCGCTCGTCCCGCAGGCACAAGGCTTGTTCCTTCTACCCTGAGCGGCAGATCACCCGCCGGCAAAACACGTCCCAGAGGTGCGCGCATGTCAAAGGTGTGCCGTTCCGAATCAAGGGCGGGGTCTGTCATCTGGCTGATGCGCCCGACAACGATAGAATCAAGGGTGCGCGGCATGGCAAGGTTGCTCCGTCCACCGCGCTTTATGGGGCCATGCTCACGCGCCAGAAAGCCGACACGCTGATCGGCATTGCGTACGGGGCGTATGGCTCCGGTGGGGCAACTTTTTTCGCACATGCCGCATCCAACGCAGGCATGCTGGATTGAAGACTTTTGCATGATGATAAAAGGAGCGGCATTCTCCTTCGCAGGCTCCGCAGCCGTGCGCGACACGGCACGGCGACGCAGCCTGGCCGGCTCAATGGCCGCAAAGGTGCAGGCAGCCGCACAGGAGCCGCATCCGATACACATATTCGGCCTGAACTCTATCTTCCAGAACAGGTCATTGACGCTGATGTCCTGAGTTTTTACTGATTCCATCGCTGCACCGCCAAGTCATTGTCCACGACCACCATCTCCCGCTCATGCGGATAGATATCTTCTGCCACATTGCGGTCAGGCAAAATTGCGTTCAGCCCGCAGACCTCGGAGGCAATTGCCACCATGTCCCTATGGCGTCCCACAACAAGGGGCCGCAATTTTTTTGAATCGCAGCAGGTCATCAGGCTTCCGTCCGGCAAAAGAGCGATAATGGCGTTGGGACCATTGATTTCAAGATGCGCCAGAGATTCCCGTATAAGGGTGAGCACCTTGCCGTCAGCGCGTTGTTCCGCTTCCGCAAAGGGCAAGGGCGTAATCACGTGCTTGAAGTATTTTATGGGCCACTCAAGCTCATGCAGCACATAATGCAGGGTGTACAACAAAGTCTGCGAGTCGGACTCAAAACCCACATATCCCCTGTGCAGCGCGCTCTGAAGCTCTTTGTTTCTGGTAAAAAAAGTGTTTTCGCCATTGGCGCAAACAGTGTACCCCTGAAGAAAAAAGGGATGAGCCGCATAGCGCACAATGTCGTAGTTGGTGTTCTGGCGGCACTGGACCACAATGTTTCTGGCGGTAAGGCGTTCATCATCATTCCAGAGACGAAAATAGGTGGCGATATCTGCCGGATCGCCTATCTCTTTCAGCGTCAGGGTGTCAGGCCAGAAAGAGTAGACAAAGCCGTCATTGTTTTTTTCCAGCAAGGCCCGCAGCTCAAGCCGCGTATCAAGCAGCAGGTCATCACGCTCTTTTTGTTTGCGATAGCGATATATTTCAGGATAATCATAGTTTCTAAATATATAGCGGGGCATGGCCTCAATTTTAAGACCCGGCTGCCTGTCCACGTCAGGAACCCACTGCGCCACCTGCACAAAACCCTTTTTTTCCATAAAATCATTGGCAAGCTGCACGCCCTGCGGCGTACAGGCCAGTGAAAGCAAGGGTTTGTTCTTATAATGGCTGAACACCCCTTCCAAATCCTGCATGATCATGGCAAAGCCGGAATTGTCGTGTCCTTCCTGCTGCGGCAGCATGAGATTGAGTGCCACGGAGGGAGGCACCGGCATTCCGCTCTTGATAGCGCCTATTCTGCACATGGTTGTAACCTCGATAAAAAGCGTCACGAAAAGACCGGCCCGCAATACGCGGCAGCCGCAACGCTGATGTGTACGCACTATGGATGGTCAGAGTGAAAACCCTGTGGAGCGCATGGCGCAACCGCAAGGCTGTGAGCGAACTTCGGTCTTTACGACTGCGGGCAGCCGGGCAATCCTGACGGATTGCCGAAACCATACTGGCGGGTAGTTTCGGTCACGATAGGGGGGGAAGAGCAAGATTGCTACAAACAGCCCCGACAGGCAAGAATTTATCTTCAAAAAACAGCAAAAATTTTAACCGGCATGAATAATTTAAATTAATCTCTGCGCTCCCATACGCGCAATGGCATGACAAGTGCGTGACACGTCGCACGGCCAGGTGCGGCTAATGCCAGGGGGTTGCCTGCCCACATGAAACAGCACCGATTTTATCCCTCCCCCAAAGACAGCAATGAGCAAAACAACAGACCGCCCTGTGACAGGCGGTCTGTTGTTTTGCTCATGACTCTAAAAAATAAAATCTGTTCCGCAGCCGTCAGGCTTACTCTTCGCTTTTTGCCTGCATGGTTATGACGTCGTCAATAGCCTTCTGCAGCTTGTCTACCGGCAAGGCCGCAAGGGCTGCCACCACTTCCTGGTCAAAACCATGATCGCGTTTAAGCAGGGCAATGGCCTCGTCCGCATCCATGCCTGCCCGGTATGAGCGGGAGCTGACCATTGCGCAAAAGGCGTTAACCACGGCCAGAATGCGCGCATTGGGCGTAATGGCGTCGCCGCTGAGCTTGCGGGGCTGCCCTGTGCCGTCGAGCCTCTCGCCCATCTGGTATACAGCGTCCGGAACGGGCAGTCCAAACTGCAAGTCGCACAAGGCCCTGTATGCATATTCGGGAGCGCGCATAACTTCGCTTTGCTCTTCCGGGGTGAGCTTGCCGGTCTTGCTCAGCAGGTGGTGCGGCACAAATATCTTGCCCACCTGAGAAAGCCGTGCAGCAAGCCGCAACGTTTCTTTGTCCTTGTCAGAAAGCTGCAGACTTTCGGCAAGCAGTTCCACAACCTGCTCCATCTTTTGTGAATGGCCGATGAGATTGACATCCACGCTCTCAATGGCGCGCACAAGGGCTGCAATACTGCTGGCCTGGCGTTCGCGGGCGGCCTCGGCCCGGCGGCGGAACTCGGTGATGTCCTGAAAAATGCCGACGCATCCGCCGGGTTCGGCAGTTTCTTCCATCAAGCTGTCTTCAAAGGGAAAAAGCGTTACCCGGTACAGGCGTGCTTCCTGGGATTGCCCCAGAGAAACTTCAAGGCTTCCTTCAGCTTTTTCTTTGACGACTTTTCGCATGCCATCCAGAAGCGTTTTTGCGGCAGATTCGGGCAAGACGTTGCAAAGGTTGCTGCCCGCAAGTTCTGCTTCCCTTTTTCCGGTCATGGCGCTGAAAGCCGGATTATACATCTGCAATTGCCCTCGGCTGTCGGCAAGCATAAGGCCCGCCTGAAGGGAAGCATTCACGCTGTCGAGCATGAGTTTTTGCTGTTTGATAAGCGTATAAAGCCGTTGGAAATGTCTGGCCGTGGCTCGATATGAACGCCCCGCAATGCTGGCCCACACGAAGGCCACCAGCAGGGCTGTACCCAGGCTGCCGAGAATGCCCAGACCATATATCTGCGTTCTCTGGCGCTCCAGAAAGAAATCAACAATGTTTGCAGGAACCTCAACCACAACCCACCAGTTGAAAGCGCTTAGATAGCTGCCCAGTGAGTACACGTCGCCCTGCTCTGCAATGCCTTGTCGGCGCTGGAAGGCCAAATTGCCCTTTTTCAGATCTGCAGAGATCGGGGCGAGTTCCGCCTTGCCGTCGTGCAGGCGTATTGCCTGCATGCTTTTATCATTCTCCTGCACAATGCACGGACGAATGTCGCGATACTGTTCCTGCCCCAGAGCCAGAAATGAAACCAGCGCCCTGTCCACCGGCACGGTAGCCAGCAACGCCGCCACCGGCACGGTGCTGCCCTGACCGAGCACCTCATAAAGAGGGTCGGCAAGATCCATGACAAAGTCTTGTCCCAGAGCACGTACAGGGCCAAAAACAATGGATTTTCCGGCAATGGCCCTGCGCACTATGTCTGCCTGGGCCTCCCCAAGGGGCGCTGCATGTTCCTGCATGATCAGCGACTGGCCGTCAGGCAAAACAATACGGGCTGCTGTCCACTGTCTGCTCTTTGCAAAGTCCTGCAGCAGGTCTTGCATGTATGGCAACTGTTCGGCCAACGAGCGCAGAGCTTCGCTGCTGCTGGCCGAGGCGTCAGGCGCGACAAGCCGGGCAGCGCCATCGGGTCCAAGATTGCGCACATCCACAGCATACAGGCGGAACATTTCCGCAGAACTGACAAAGCGCGCCTGCTCCACAAGGTTGTTATGCCATGTGCGGACACCCTCAAGGGATTTTTCCAGCCAGAGCTGCTCTATCTCTCTCTGATTGTGCAAAAAATCTTGCGTGGCATATTTGATCTGGAGCGCGCACAGCACGTAGGCCACAGAGGCCGCCACCAGAAAAAACGCCAAACTTACCGCAGCAACCACTGCTTTTCTCAACCGGTACTTGCTGACGACACTTTGGACATCCATCTCTTGAATTTTCATAAATTTTCCTACTTCAGCTTGCGCCCTTTGAGATGCGCCCATCGGCCAACTTCGTTGACCGAGTACTGTGGACTATACTGCCTGATCCTGCTGTGTGACAAAACAGTATTACTAAGATTATCAAGTATATATGCGTCACCATTCAAATAAACGGCCAAAACGGCGTGCGCCAGGTTTCGCAACGTGTCGCGCACAACCACTATACGCATGTTTTCAGCCGGAATGCCCAATTCCTTGAGGGTGAAATATTTGACAATGGCATAGTCTTCACAGTCACCTGATTTTCTCAAAAATTCAGACGGGATAGCCCAATAATCCTCTACACCCCAATTAACGATGTCTTCTTTGTAGGGCCAGGTATTCCAGAAGCCGTTAACATAGCGCAAAAGTTCCATGGGGCTTTTGCCCTGAGCATTTTTCTTAAAGCTGTCCCAGGTAACCGATTTTTTAAAATACTTACCGGGAATAAAGATCGGATCCTTTTTATTGCGCTTAAGGACGTCCAGCCAACCCGGCAATGAAGATAAAGGGCGCTTAAATTCCACGGTGCCGAAAAGATGCAACCTCGAACTTTGCGTACTGGATTTTGGCGCAACGGCTGCCTGTGCGGCGCTGCTTCCTGCATCGGCAGACGATTGGGCCGCAAGCTCGGCGGATTGGGGCGGTTCTTCTGCTGCCTCAGCGGCATCAGTCGTATTGGCGGCCTCCCCTTGAACCGAAGCTTTGTCTTCCTGAGCCGAAGCGGCGGCGTTTTCGGACTGCGCAGAGGCATCAGGAGTTTCAAAGTCAGGTGCTGAAACAAGCGGCTGGGGGGGCGCAGCGGCATCTTCCAAAGAAGCCGGCTTTACATCGTCCACCGCATCCAGGCTGGCAGAAAGAGGACGCTCCGGCGCGGCAGCTTCGCCAATGGGCTTACCGGCGACTATTTCGGCGCGGTAGTCCTGCTCAGCCCTGGCAGTGGCAGGCGCAACATGCCGCCAGGCCAGGGCAGACAAAAAAAAGACCACCGCCACAAACAGTGCTATGAGAATTGAGACGCGTAATATGCGGGAATGCTTCATGAATGGATTGTCACAATGCGTTGCGGAAAGATATCGGCATACGTTCTTACTAGCGCACGCTAACACTCGTCGGGTCCGGACACAAGCATCTGATCCTGTATCTGTCACCCCAGAAGTTTTACGTGATGCTTGCTCTGCCCCTTGCCTGCCGCTGGACCTTTCTTCCTTCTATGATATACCCCCAAGGGCCAGCCGACCGCTGCGACAGAGCGCGAGACAGGCCGCAAGAAATGCAAGGCGCGCGACTGAAGATTGCACGCCCCGGCCGAAGTCCCGCACAGTGTTCCACGCGGCTCCCATGAGGGTGTTAGAGGGGGCTTGGGGCTGCGCAAACATATTGGTCTGCATGACGTTTTTTTTGAAACATGCCGTGCAGGAAAAAATATCAGACAGGGGCGCAAATATTTTTTTCTCTTGTCGGTTTCCGGGCCTGAAAAGCCTTGTCAGACGCCGCGATTTTGGATTACTTAGTAACCCGCCCCAAAAACAGGAACGCCTTTTCAGGGCAACTTCCTGATCATCGCCACAAGGAGAGCGACAATGTCTTATGTACAGCGTGTAGTGAGTAATCTTCAAGATAAATACGCCTACGAACCCATCTTCCTGCAAGCTGTACAAGAGGTGCTACAAAGCCTACAGCCCGTGCTGGACAAAAACCCGCAGTACGAACGTTACAAGATTCTTGAGCGCATTGTAGAGCCAGAGCGCACCATATCATTTCGCGTTCAATGGATTGACGACAAAGGGCAGATTCAGGTTAACAAAGGCTTTCGTGTTCAATACAACTCCGCCATTGGACCCTACAAGGGCGGCCTGCGTTTTCACCCAAGCGTTAACCAGGGCATTCTGAAATTTCTTGGCTTTGAGCAGATTTTCAAAAACTCCCTTACGGGACTTGCCATTGGCGGCGGCAAAGGCGGCGCGGATTTTGACCCCAAGGGCAAGTCTGAAATGGAAGTCATGCGCTTCTGCCAGGCGTTTATGAGCGAACTTTACCGCCATATCGGAGCCACCATTGACGTTCCCGCCGGTGACATCGGTGTCGGCGGCCGCGAGGTTGGCTATCTTTTCGGCCAGTACAAGCGCCTTACCCAGAGCTATGAAGGCGTACT
Organism: Desulfovibrio sp. 1214_IL3152; assembly: GCF_036763055.1. Lineage (NCBI taxonomy): Bacteria > Pseudomonadati > Thermodesulfobacteriota > Desulfovibrionia > Desulfovibrionales > Desulfovibrionaceae > Desulfovibrio > Desulfovibrio sp. 1214_IL3152. The sequence continues at coordinate 30,817 of NZ_JBAIYW010000496.1, forward strand.
GACCGGGAAAAACCTGCTGTTCGGCGGCTCCCTTGCCCGCACCGAAGCCACCGGCTATGGCGCCGTATACTTTGCCCAGAGCATGCTTGAGGGCAAAGGCCAGAGCCTTGAAGGCAAAAAATGTACGGTTTCCGGCGCTGGTAACGTGGCTATCTACTGCTGCGAAAAACTCTATCAGGTGGGGGGCACTCCGCTTACCGTTTCCGACTCGCGCGGCATGATTTACGATGCGGAAGGCATCAAGCTGGATGTGCTTAAACAGATCAAGGAAGTGGAACGCGAATCCCTCACCCGCTACGCTGACCTGGTTTCTTCCGCTGTGTATACGCCGGTGAACGAATACGCTGACGGTCGCAATGCCGTGTGGTCTGTTCCCTGCTACGCCGCATTCCCCTGCGCGACCCAGAACGAACTGAATCTTGAAGACGCCAGAGTTCTGCTTGCCAACGGCTGCCAGTGCGTGGCCGAAGGGGCCAACATGCCCTCTACCCTTGACGCGGTGCATGCCTTCCTTGAGGCGGGCATCTGTTACGGCCCTGCCAAGGCCGCCAATGCAGGTGGCGTTGCCACCAGCCAGCTTGAAATGGCACAGAACGCCAGCATGCAAAGCTGGTCATTTGAAGAAGTGGACAGCAAGCTGCACGAAATCATGCGCAATATTTATATGAGCGCCGCCGAAACTGCCAAAGAATTCGGAGAGCCCGGCAACCTTGTGATGGGCGCCAACATTGCTGGCTTCCGCAAGGTTGCCAACGCTATGGTTGCCCAGGGCGTATAACGGCCAGAAACCATTTCTGCCTGTCTTGTAAAAAACCGGTGGTCCTGCGGGGCCTCCGGTTTTTTACATATATGCCTTTATTAAACGCACAGCTATGCCCGCAGGTACGCCCCAAACAGCATCAGGGCGGAACAACCATGCCACGTTGTCCCGCCCTGAAGAAACAATTGAAACAGCAGCGCCCGAGAGCCTGGCATGGAGAACGCCGTTTTTCTCCGGCGGCCCCTGCGCATCCTTCACGGTTGCAAAAAACAATGTATCAGCACAAACCGCGCAATCTTTTTATGGCTTCTTCCGTATCTTCGGGCGTGCCGAAGGCCGTCAGGCGCACATATCCCTCGCCTGAAACGCCAAAGCCCGCTCCGGGAGTGCAGACCAGCGCCGCCTGTTGCAGCAGTTTGTCAAAGAAGCTCCAGGAGTCTGTATCGTCAGGCACGCGCACCCAGATATAAGGGGCGTTCACGCCGCCATAGACGCCAAAGCCCATTTCACTTGCCGCCGTGCGCAACATGGCGGCATTGCGCAGATAGCCCGCAATAACCCCCATGACTTCCTTTTGCCCCTGCTCGCTGTATACGGCCTCGGCGGCGCGCTGCACAACATAGGGGCAACCGTTGTACTTGGTGCACTGACGGCGATTCCAAAGCGCGTTAAGGCTCACCGAACCGTTTTTTCCGTCACTGATGCGCAGAGCCTTGGGTACTACGGTATAGGCGCATCGCAGGCCGGTAAAGCCGGCCGTTTTGGAAAAGCTGCGAAACTCCACAGCCACTTCTTCCGCGCCTTCAATCTCATAAATACTGTGGGGAATGTCGGCTTCGGTGATGAAAGCTTCATAGGCCGAGTCATACAGAATGACGCAGCCCTCGCGCCTGGCATAATCCACCCACCCTTGCAGGGCTGCGCGTGAAAGCACTGTGCCTGTAGGGTTGTTGGGATAACAGAGGTAGATGATATCAGGCCGGACGGCAGGAAAATCCGGTACGAAATCGTTTTCTTTTACGCACGGCAGATAGACAATCCTGCTCCACTGCCCGTTTTTCATTTCGCCCGAGCGCCCGGCCATGACATTGGAGTCAACGTATACCGGGTACACCGGGTCGGTAACCGCCACGATGCTGTCCTGGGCAAAAAGCTCCTGAAAGTTGCCTACATCAGGCTTTGCGCCATCACTGACGAAGATTTCATCAGGGTCAAGGGCAATGCCACGCGCCTTATAGTCATACTGCATGATGATATCACGCAAAAACGCGTAGCCCTGTTCCGGCCCATAACCGTGAAAATGCGCCGCATCTCCCATTTCGTCCACAGCCCTGTGCAGGGCCTGAATGACAGCGGGAACCAGCGGACGTGTAACATCGCCTATACCCAGACTGATAACGCGCTTGCCAGGGTTGGCATCCTTATAGGCCGAAACCTTGCGGGCGATATCCGCAAAAAGGTAATTGCTCTGAAGCTTAAGAAAATTGCTGTTTATGGTAGTCATGCCATCCTCTTCAATCAGGTTCAGATGTAATACTCTCCGGAAAAGACGGTCACCGCGCCGCCGGTCATATACACGTGATTGCTGGCTTCATCCCAGTGGATATGCAAAGAACCGCCCTTAAGCTCAACCTCCACCTCGCGTCCGGCATAGCCGTTCAGCACGCAGGCAACGGCAACGGCGCAGGCGCCGGTTCCGCAGGCAAGCGTTTCTCCCGCACCGCGTTCCCACACGCGCATGCGAACCTTGGTGGAGGATATGACTTCCGCAAACTCCGTATTGGTGCGCTTGGGAAACAGGGGGTGATGCTCAAAGCGCGGCCCGATGCGCGGAAGGTCAAGGTCGTCAATGCCCTTCGTGAAAATGACGGCGTGGGGATTACCCATAGATACGGCGGTTATTTCATAGAGCTGGCCGTTCACGTCCACAGGGCGGGCCACAAAGCGCTGCTGGCTGCCGTCCCCTGATGTTTCGGTAAGCACGGGAATTCTGGCCGGATTCAGCTCAGGCTCGCCCATGTCCACAGTGGCGCCGCAAACCTGCCCCGCTTCAAACAAAAGGCGAACAATCTTGACGCCTGCGCGGGTTTCCACCGTAATAACGTCTTTGACCTGTATGCCGTGATCATAAACATATTTGCCTACGCAACGCACCGCATTGCCGCACATTTCCGATTCCGAGCCGTCAGCGTTGAACATGCGCATGCGCACGTCGGCCGATGCAGACGGCAAAATAAGAACAAGCCCGTCAGAGCCGATGCCGAAATGGCGGTCGCTGATTTTTTTGGCGAGTTCTCCCGGGCTGTCAATACGCTCTTGAAAGCCGTTGATATAAACATAGTCATTGCCGATGCCCTGCATCTTGGTAAAGCGCAATGCCACAGCCATAGTTGCTCCTTTTTCTTCAAAGGCGCTCAGCGCCTCAAAAAAACATCTTTGACAATATGATGTATAAAGAAAGTATTCCGATTCAAATCAAAAGTAAACGCGGTGTACCCGCCCCGCAATGAAAGGCGAAGAGCCGCCAGACTCTCCGCCTTGTGGCTCCGGCCAGAGCCGTTCGTTGCGGCAAACGACCCTGGCCGGAGACTCCCCGCGCCATGCGCAGGGGCTGACGGCATGAAGGCCACGCTCCCCCCCGGGATGAGGCTTCTGCCATCAACATTGCAAAGTCTGTTTTTCCCTTACGCCTCCGAAATAATTCATATTGAAACAGCACTTACTGCCGCAGTGAATTTTTCATAGCGACCTTAATGCGACCACAGCAACTCAGCATATTTGGGCAAGACCCACAGGCTGTCGTCAACAAGCCTTTCAAGGTTGTCGGCATGTTCACGACACCGGTTCATGGCGACCAGCACGCCGTCCCGGGCAGCCTTGGCTTCTTCCAGAATTCCCTTGATGCTGGCCGTTTTGACAAGGGCCTGCTCAAGTTCTTCCATATTGCCCTGAAGCGCCGCCAGGTCTGCATGCAGCTTATTAAAATACCTCTCTTCAGGTGCGGCTCCACTGTCTCCCAAAACGGCGCGCGTCTTGATAACGGCATCGGCCGCCCGTGACTGCGCCTCAAGGCATTGAGGCACTACAGAAGCACGCAGCATGTCCAGCATCAGATTCCCCTCGATGCAGATGGTTTTGCAGTAGTTTTCAAGCAATATTTCCTGGCGTGACAGTATCTCGCGTTCCGTCAGGATGCCGTGCCGCAGAAAAACATTCATAACGTCCGGATCACTGTAATGCTCCAGAGCTGTTACCGTATTGCTGTGGTTGGGCAGGCCGCGCCTGGCGGCTTCTGTTTTCCACGATGCCGCATAACCGTTTCCGTTGAAAACAACCGGCATATGCTCCTTGAACATGCGCGGCAACAGTTCCTGAAGCGCGGCATTAAGGTCGGCTCCGGCGGAGACGGAAGCTTCCAGCTCGGTGGCAATGTCGTCCAGGGCGCAGGCCACTGCGGCATTAAGGACGATATTGACCGGGGCCACCGACTGCGATGAGCCAACCGAACGGAATTCGAACTTGTTGCCCGTAAAGGCAAAAGGACTTGTGCGGTTGCGGTCGGAAAGGTCCACCGGCAGAGGCGGCAGCGTTGAGACGCCTACCTCCATAAAGCCGCTCTTTTTGCTTTTGTGTCCTTGACCGCTGATGATGCCCTCCAGCACCCCGGTGAGCTGCTCACCGAGATAGACTGAAAGAATGGCCGGAGGGGCCTCGTTGGCCCCCAGGCGATGGTCATTGCCCGCGCTTATGGTCCCAAGCCGCAAGGCCGTGCTGTGTTTGTGTACCGCGCGCAGAACGGCGGCCAGAAAAACAAGGAACTGCGCATTATCCTGCGGCGTTGTTCCGGGATTGAGAAGATTCTGGCCGTCGGAATCGCTCATGGACCAGTTATTGTGCTTGCCGCTGCCGTTTACTCCGGCAAAAGGTTTTTCATGCAGCAGGCAGACAAAGCCGTGCCTTGCGGCCATATGCCGCATCATGTTCATGGTGAGCATATTATGATCGCAGGCAATGTTGGCCTCTTCGTAAACCGGGGCCAGCTCAAACTGGCCCGGAGCCACCTCATTGTGTCTGGTTTTTGCAGGAATGCCCAAAGCCAGCAGCTCTTTTTCCACATCTTGCATGAAACTCATTACCCGGGCAGGAATTGCGCCGAAGTAATGGTCTTCCATTTCCTGTCCTTTGGCCGAAGGCGCCCCCAGGAGGGTGCGTCCTGCCAGCAGCAGGTCCGGCCGCAGGGCCGCAAGATGCTTGTCCACAAGAAAGTATTCCTGTTCCGGTCCCACCATGGCGCGCACATATGCCGCAGAGTCGTTGCCGAACAGGCGAAGTATGCGCATGGCCTGCCGGGACAAGGCGGATATGGAGCGCAACAACGGAATTTTGCGATCCAGGGCCTCGCCGGAATACGAATAAAAGTATGTGGGAATGTGCAGTGTCGCCCCATAAGGCGCGGGAATGATAAAAACCGGCACACTGGGGTCCCAGGCGGTGTAGCCGCGCGCCTCAAAGGTGGAGCGGAGGCCCCCCGAAGGAAAGGACGAGGCGTCAGGTTCACCACTGATAAGCATTTTGCCCGAAAATTCGCTTATGACCTGCCCATCGGACGTGGGCGACAAAAAGGCATCGTGCTTTTCGGCCGTAAGGCCGGTCATGGGATGAAACCAGTGCGTATAATGACTTGCGCCATTTTCTATGGCCCAGTCCTTCATGGCATTGGCAACCACATCGGCAATGTCCGGATTCAGCCGTTCGCCATCGCGAATGGTCTTGACCAGCTTGCTGTAGACATCCTTGGGCAGGCGCTTGCGCATGGTGGAAAGACCAAAAACATAACGGCCAAAGTTGTCTTCCACGCGGCAGGCGGGTCCTTCCCTGTGAGCGGGAACCACAGGCGCGGTATTTATAGCCATGAATAAAGCTTTTTTGCGGGTGGAACTCATGCCTTTACTCCTTTCAGTTGGACAGGTGAATCTTGCCGTCAAACTTCCGGCCTAGAGGGCCGCATCGCCGCGTTGGCCTGTGCGGATGCGCACGGCATCATCCACATGGCTGATAAAAATCTTTCCGTCCCCTACCTGCCCCGTGCGGGCAGTAAGCATTACCGCGTCCACTGCCGACTCAAGCATGGCGTCATGCAAAACCACTTCAATCTTTATCTTGGGCAGGCAGTCCACCTGCATGATGGAGCCACGGTACACTTCAGTGTGGCCGCGTTGCCGTCCAAAGCCCTTTATTTCCGTGTAATTCATCCCGTGAATGCCCAACTCTGAAAGCACATCCCTGACTTTTTCAAACATGCCGGGACGGATAATTATTTCGAGTTTTTTCATGGCGCTGCCTCTCCCGGATTACAGATTATAGCCACGTTCATTGTGTTCACCGAGATCAAGGCCGCTGTATTCCTCCTCGGGAGCAACCCGCAATCCGACCACGGCATCCACAAGGCGAACGATGATGCGGGTGGCAACGTAAACAAACGCCCAGGTTCCTGCGATGGACACAAGCTGTATCCACACCTGCTCGGGATTGCCGTAAAAAAGACCGTCCACGCCGTTGACCGCCGCACTGGCGAACAAGCCTGTAGCCAGCGCGCCCCAGGTTCCGCCAAGGCCGTGTATGCCCACAACGTCAAGGGCATCGTCATAACCGCACCGGCTCTTCAGCAACACGCCGCCGTAACACACCATTCCGCCTATAAATCCTATGAGCATGGCTGGCAGCACCTCCACAAAGCCCGCACCCGGGGTGATTGCCACAAGCCCTGCCAGAGCGCCGGAAATCGCTCCCAGACTGGTAGGCTTGCCCGTGTGCTTCCATTCAATGATTATCCAGCCAAGAATGCCGCAGGCCGCTGCCATGTGCGTGGTGACCAGCGCCTGCCCCGCAAGAGTTCCCGCAGCCAGAGCACTGCCGGCGTTAAAGCCGAACCAGCCGAACCAGAGGATACCGCCGCCAAGAAGCGTTAACGGCAGATTGTGCGGAGCATGGCTTGATCCGGTTGAAATTCTGGGTCCCAAAGCCTGGGCGCAGGCAAGCGCCGCGGCTCCTGAAGACATGTGCACCACTGCGCCACCGGCAAAGTCCAGAGCGCCCATGCGGCCCATCCATCCACCGCCCCACACCCAATGGGCCACGGGGGCATACACAAAAACGAGCCACAAGGCAGAGAAAAGCAGCATGGCGGAAAAACGCATACGTTCGGCATAGGCTCCCGAAATCAAGGCCACGGTGAGCACGGCGAACATGCACTGAAAGCCCATAAAGACCGTATGCGGCAACTGCGGGGCCATTGGGGCGGGACTGCCGTTTACCCCGTTGAGCAGGGCAAACCTGAAATTTCCCACCAGGCCGCCCACATCATCGCCAAAGGCCAGCGTGTAGCCCACAAGCGCCCAAAGCACGGAAACAAGCCCAAGACAGGCGTAACTGTACATATGGGTTGAAAGAACATTGCTCGCGCGGACAAGGCCGCCATAAAACAGGGCCAAAGCCGGAAGCATGAGCATGACCATGGCGGCGCAGATAATGACAAAGGCAGTATCAGGGGTATTCATAGAGCGTCCTTGATCATTACGCACAAGAGGTGCGTGTTGCTGAATTTCTTCAGCGGCCCGGCGCCGGATCCGCAGCAACGATACAATATCGCTGCCTGTCCCCCTAAAAGCATTAACTGTGCCAAGGCAAATGCAGGGAGGAGATCATTTGCAATGCTCTGATATTGAAGGATATTTATTTTATGGTATTGTGACTGGCTGTGGTGGCTGGTTGAAAAAATATGAAATTTTTTACGTTTTTGTAGAAAAAAAGACATGTGAGCACAGTGAAAACCGTGCTATTGGAAAAATTTAAATTTAAATAAATTATATCAATATATTATAATTTTATACATTTTTGTTGCTTTTCATGTCCGATTTGCTTTTTTGCGCATCAAAATCATTATAATGATATATAATAAATAGATTTTTTATTAAAAGCACCCCATAAAGAACAAGGGCATAAAACTACAAATCTGTAATTTTATGCCCTTTATAGTCTTTTGAGACAATATGGCAGCAGAAACGACACCACACTATGAACGGTTATGCTTGGGACGAAATTCCTTGTAGCTGATATCATACTTTTTCATGCGCAGGGCCATAATCCGCTCCGTAAGGCCAAGGCTCGCAGCGGCCTTGCCCATTTGCCCCTGGCTGAACTCCAGCGCTTCCACGATGGAGGCCCGTTCAAGCTCATCCAGCTGGTCCTGAAGGCTGCCGGAAAAGCCCGGGCGCGCGGCACAGGCGTTTTCTCCATTCATGCCGGCGCAGTGCGCGCCATGCAAAGCCGGGGGCAGGTGCTGCGGCAGCACAAGACCTTCACGGCCCAAAAGCAACACCGCCCTTTCCATGACGTTTTCCAGTTCACGAATATTTCCGGGCCAGGCATATCGTTGCAACATGTCCATCACAGCCAGGGAAAGGCGCACATTTTCCCGTCCATTGGCCTGGGCGAATTTTCGGATAAAATGGTTGGCAAGCGGAAGTATGTCTTCAGGGCGGCCGCGCAGCGGAGGCAGGTAGATGGGAAACACGTTCAAGCGATAAAAAAGGTCGCGGCGGAAACTTTCCTTGGCGACCATGTGTTCAAGGTTTCTGTTGGTGGCAGTAATAAAACGCACGTCCACATAGTGCGTATCCATACCACCCAGGCGCTCAAAAGCGCGTTCCTGCAAGACACGCAAAAGCTTGGCCTGGGTCATGAGCGACAACTCGCCCACCTCATCCAGAAACAGGGTACCACCGTGGGCCAGTTCAAACCGCCCCTTGCGCGTGGCGCTGGCCCCGGTAAATGCCCCGCGTTCATGACCAAACAGTTCGCTCTCTATGAGGTTTTCCGGCAAGGCCGCGCAATTGAGCGAGATGAATGGCTTGCCGGCACGGGCGCTGCCGGCGTGAATGGCACGGGCGGCAAGCTCTTTGCCCGTGCCTGATTCACCCTGAAGAAAAACGGTTGTCACTGAAGGAGCCACCTGGGCTATCTGGGCATAAACCTTTTGCATTCCTTCGGAATTACCCACAAAGCCTCTGGGCCGCAGAGGGGAGGAAGTTTCTTCGTCCATACGCCCCTGACTTTCCAGCGCGGCATGGCCAAGCAGTGTGGACACTATGGTCAGAAGGCGCATTTCATCTTCCAGGGTAGCATCGTCCACCAACAGATGATCCACGGAAAGAGCGCCCACCACCTGATCGTTGAGGCGAATGGGCACACATATGAAAGAAATGCCTTCCTTGTTCAAATCGCGCGAACGGGTACGGTTCAAAAACAGCGGCTCTTCAGACACATTGGAGATGTACATGGGTCGCCCGCTCTCAATGACCCTGCCCGTAATGCCTTCACCGCGCACATAGCGGCCACGGCGCAACTCTGCGGGCTTCAGCCCATAACCTGCCTCAGTGCGTATTTCTCCGGTATGCGGCGAAATGAGGGTTATGGCCCCGCGCATCATGTGCAGCTGCCGAGCCATAAGTTTTAGCGCCTTATCCAGAGCCTGAGTCAAATCTGTCGTAAAATTCATGATCTGCGCAAGCTCATATAAAAGGCTGAGCTGTTGCTCATGAAGCTTATTGGCATTTTCATGAACAAGATTTGTCTGCTGCATAATTTCTTGCCTGAATAAAATAGGTTTGTTCACTCTGGTCGGTATACTCCAGCAGCGCCGGGCATGCAATGCGTAGAACCCCTGCGCCAGACCGCATGGAGAGCGCATATGCCGGGAGCCGTACTTCCCGTTTTTCCGCTTGCCGGACAGCGGCACGCACGCATGCATGCATGGATGAATGGCCCGTTCTGCGATTTTTTCCAGCACGAGGGGCGATCGGCAGTTCGCAGGACAGGGTCCGACTGTCGCCCTGCACCCTGCCCCAGCGCGGCAACAGGCGCCTTTCACAGATAAACAAGGGGATTGAACGTAATCCGTTCAACCCCCTTGCTGCAAGGCTATTAAACCCGGCACTGCTATGAGCTAGGCATTGGCCCGGCCAATGCAGAAATAGGCGAAGCCGCGCTCGGCCATGGCAGAAGGCGAATACAGATTACGCCCGTCAAACAGCAGGGGGGCTGTGAGCAGCCCGCGAACCTTTTCAAAGTCGGGATTGCGGAACTGGTTCCATTCCGTCACAACCATAAGTCCCTGTGCTCCCTGGCAGGCCGCGTACTGATCGTCCACGATCTCCACCAGCTTGTTGTCCGCAAAAATATTCCGGGCATTGTCAGCGGCAACAGGGTCAAACGCACGAATTTTCATGCCCTTGGCCGTCAGCTCATTAATAATGGTAATGGAGGCGGCTTCGCGCATGTCGTCGGTATTGGCCTTGAAAGCCAATCCCCACATGGTCAGGGTTTTGCCAGCCACGCCGCCCTGAGGCGCAAAATACCCTTCCACACGGGCAGCCATGTATTTTTTCTGCCTGGCGTTGACGGCTTCAACCGCGTTAAGCAGCCTTGGCTCGACACCGGCGCTTTCCGCAGTGCGGATAAGGGCCTTCACGTCTTTGGGGAAGCACGAACCGCCGTACCCCACGCCGGGGTAAATGAACTGATAGCCGATGCGAGAATCCGAGCCGATGCCCGTGCGCACATCGCGCACATCCGCGCCCACCTGTTCACATATGGTGGCAATTTCATTAATGAATGAAATTTTTGTGGCGAGCATGCAGTTGGCCGCATACTTGGTCATCTCTGCGCTGCGCACGCCCATGACAATGATTTTGTCCCGCGTACGGGCAAAAGGCGAATAAAGCTCGCGCATAAGTGTGGCGGCCTTCTCCGAATCCGTGCCAATGACCACACGATCGGGCTTCATAAAGTCGGCAATGGCGTCGCCTTCCTTAAGGAACTCGGGATTGGAAACCACGTCCACCCGCAGGTCAGCGCCACGTTTTTCCAATTCTTTTTTAATAATGCCGCGCACTTCATCCGCCGTTCCTACGGGTACGGTGGACTTGTCCACGACGACCATATCTTTCTGCATATATTGGCCGATTTCGCAGGCAACCTGCCGCACAAAGCTCAAATCGCACGAACCATCAGGCTGTGGCGGTGTGCCGACGCAGATAAAAGCGCAATCGGCCTGAGCAATGCCTTCTTCAAGACTGGTGGTGAACGTCAACCGGCCGTCAGCGCGGCTGTGGCGCACCATCGGTTCAAGGCCCGGTTCAAATATATGCACGGATCCCGCATTCAGCTTTTTTACCACCTCGGGATTCACATCAACGCACGTTACGGTGTTGCCCATTTCCGCAAAGCATGCGGCGCTGACCAGGCCAACATAGCCGGTGCCGATAATGCACAGTTTCATATATGACGTTCTCCTGCGTCCAAACCTGGCTGCGCTCTTGACCTTACAGCCGGGAACGGGTCAAAATAGTTTTCCGAATGGCCGCATATACGACATTTTTTTTCATTGGGCAACCAGCCCTTTAGGGGCCTAGCCCCTGGAACACACTTTTTTTCACAAGGGAGCGACGGAGCATGATTGTCGGCTTGGGCATTGATATTGTTGAACTTGCGCGCATAGAAAAAAACCTCGCGCGCTTCGGACGCCGCTTTGCCGAAAAAATTCTCGGCCCAGAAGAGCTGTCTGCCATGCCCGCGCTGACCGTCAACTACGTAGCCGGACGTTTTGCAGCCAAAGAGGCTGCCGTAAAGGCATTGGGTACGGGTTTCAGCCAGGGCATCGGTCCCGCTCTTGTGGAAACCGTGGCAACTCCCGGCGGCAAACCGCAGTTGCGGCTGCATGGGGCAGCCCTGCAACGCGCCCGGGATATGGGCGTGACCGCTTGTCATGTAACCATCAGCCATGACCGCTCCTCTGCTGTGGCCGTGGTAGTCCTGGAGGCGCTGTAATGACAGGGCTTGTCTGCGATCCGCCCCTTTTCCCTCCGCTGCCCTTGCCGCAAGAATTACGCGCCTGGGACAAGGACGCGGCGGCTCTCGGTTTGCCGGAAATCCTGCTTATGGAAAATGCCGCACGCGCGGCGCTGCATGTTCTGCGTCGCCACTGCCCGGATCTGACGGGAAAAAGCATATGGCTTTTCATGGGCAGCGGCAACAACGGCGGCGATGCTGCCTGCCTTGCGCGCCAGCTTCTTGATGCACACGCCCGCCCCCTGGTGCTCCACGCAAAAGCGCTGAGCCACTGCAAGGGCGCATGCGCCAGACATGTCGCCATTGCCAGAGCCTCGGGCGTTCCCTTTTTCCCATTGCGCCAAAGCAGGGGCAAGTGGCGTCTCCCCACAGACAATCTGCCTGATATTATTGTTGACGGCATTGTGGGGACGGGCTTCAGCGGGGTGCTGCGCCCACAGACATTGACCCTTATCGAAACCATCAACAGCCTTGCCGCACAGCGGCTGGTGCTGGCGCTGGACATTCCCTCCGGCCTGAATGCGCACACCGGTCTGCCGCAGCCCGAAGCTGTCCGGGCTACGGTCACTGCAAGCTTTGCCGCGGGCAAGCCGGGGCTGGCTCTTCCCTGCGCCCGCCCCTGGACAGGACGGGTACACGTATGCGACATCGGCATCCCGACAATAGTGCGCCACCAAACGCCCTGCTCTGCCTATCTTATAGATGGGCGCTGCATTGCGCGGCTTGGTTCTTCCGACAGTCTGCCTGAAAACAGCTTTAAAAACATTTTTGGTCATGTGCTGGTTCTCGGCGGTGCGCCGGGATATGGCGGTGCAGCGCATCTGGCCTCGCGTGCCGCGCTGAGAGCCGGAGCCGGTCTAGA
>NZ_JBAIYW010000476.1:0-2792 GCF_036763055.1 Desulfovibrio sp. 1214_IL3152
CGGCGCAGCCCGGTCATTGCCGGAAATGCCGGATCTGGCGGCCGTTGACGTGCCGCATGCCGCGCTACTGTCTGGCCGGATTCCGGCAAGAAAAGACGCTTTGGCAAAGATCCTCGGCAGAGCCTTGCGAAAGGCGAACCTGAAGCAGATCAACTTTGAGAACGTACATTCCAAAGTTTACGGCGTGCACCGCCTCGGTGCTTAATACGCACGAAAATTACGCTTGTCCCTTTGCGGCGGGCGACTGCTCCCGCAGCCGCCAGAGCAAGTTCAAAGTGAAATTGCTCTAAAAAATATGCCCGGCCTTTTCAGGCCGGGCAAAGTATCCGCTTTTGTGCCGCCGCTTTGTATGACGACAGACGAGCATGCCCTGGTTTTATTCGGCAAACAGGGTTTTTTGCAAGAAGTCGTCAACCTTGGCGTTATTGCCCTTGATGGAATCGTAGGCCGCCTGAAGCGCTTCGGGCCACTCCTTGTCGCCGGCATCGCTCATGAACATCATGACGTAATCGGCATCACCGACCACATCCACATTGGCCGCGACGGTTCCGGCCCTGGTGGTGAAGCTCCAGCCGCCGTCTTCGGTGGCTATGGGGGCAGAGCCTTTGAGCTGTTGCGCGAGCTTGGCGGCAAAGTCCTTGTCGGGAAGGTTTCCGGCCTCGCCTCTGGTGAAGACGGCGATGGTAAAGAAAGTTTCCGGCGTGGCCCTGACCGTGACCTTGCCTTCACGCTCCTGCACGGTACATGCGGCAGGCACGTCCATGCTGAAATGGCCAAACTTCATCTCCTTGGCCAGAGCAGGGCATGACAAGGCCAGAAGCGACAGGCAGAAGAGGGGAAGCAGGAAAAATCTGTTCAACATGGTGATCTCCTGTGTATGATCCTCGGTGCGTGAAAAATTCTCACGGGCCTGTCTGTTTGTCCATAAAAAAGTAGTGCTCCGGCCAGAGAATTTTTACGGCTGGCGCGGCGCAAGAAGCTTTTGCAGCAGGCTGTCCAGCGCCGGTGTTTTCCCCTTGATGGAATCAAGGGCGCTCTTTATGTCCTTGGGCCATTCCGCCCGGTTCTGGTCGGTAAAAAGCTCTGCCACGTGCTCGTCATTTCCCATGACAAGAACGTTGAAGGGAACCACAGCCACCTTGACCAGAAAGGTCCAGGCGTCTTCTCCCGCCTTGCTCACAGGCCCACCGTTGATGGAGCGGGAGAGCTTTTGCGCGTATTCCTCAAGACTTACGCTTTTATCACGCTCGACAATGTTGAGGGTAAAAAAGTGGTCTTCATCGTCCAGCACAAAAACCGCCCCATCGCGCGTCATAAAATGGCAGGCATCGGGAATGTCGGCGCTTATGAAGGCCAGATCATAGGTTTTCGCGGCAGCAGGGGCTGCAAAAACGGTCAGGCACAAAGCCAGCAGGCAAAAAACAAAACGCGGGTACATCATTACTCTCCAGGGCGCGGCCGTAAGGGCCGTGTTACAGTCCTCGACTGTTTCAAAAAAAGCGGAGCAACGCCGCCAAACGGAATAAATCAGCGTTTCCCTAGAGCAGATTAACTTTGAGAATATACATTCTCAAAGTTTAAGGCACGCTCACTTCGGCGTTTAACCGCGCAGATAAACTGCGCTTACGCCTCCGTAGCGAACGTCTGCTCACGCAGCCGCCAGAGCAATTTCAAAGTGAAATTGCTCTAGAGCAGATGAGCTTTGAGAATGGACACTCTCAAAGTTCAAAGCACGCCCTCTGCGGCGCGTGACAGCGCAAATATCTTGCGTTTACTCACGCAGCCGCCAGGGCAGTTTCAAAGTAAAAAGGCTCTGATTATTTGCCCGCATTGGGAAAGAAAAGCTGCTTGCCCTTCAGCGTGTAGTCAGCGATTTTCTGCTGCGTAGACGGCGCTACCCACCAGTCTTCGAACTTTTGCGCCAATGCCCTGTCAACCTTGGGGCAGTGTTCGGGATTGACCGTGATGACGCTGTACTGATTGAAAAGGGCAGTATCTCCCTCCACCACTATCGCCAGGGGGTTACCGGCCCCCGCCTTGTCGGCAAAGGTAATCCAGGTTCCCCGGTCCGTCAGCGCGTAGGCCTTTTTTTCCGCCGCCATGTTCAATGTAGCCATCATGCCCTGGCCTGCGGAGAAATACGCCGGATCCTTGTCGGGCGTGATGTCCGCCTGCTTCCAGAGTTTCTGTTCGGCCTTGTGCGTGCCGGACTGGTCGCCGCGGCTCACAAAGCCCGCCTTGCTTTTAAAGATGCGGGCAAGGGCCTCGGCGCTGCCTTTTCCCGCGACCTTGGCCGGGTCGGCCGCTGGGCCAACGATGACAAAGTCGTTATACATGATCTGGCGGCGGTCTATGCCGTGTCCGGCCTGGACGAATTCCATCTCGGCGGCCGGGGCATGCACCAGCAGCACGTCCGCATCACAGTTTTTGGCGATTTCAAGCGCCTTGCCGGTTCCCACGGCCACCCACTTCAATTCGATGCCGGTTTCTTTTTTAAAAAACGGCTCAAGATATTCCAGCAGGCCGGAATCCTGGGTGCTGGTGGTGGTTGCCATCATCAGCACGTCCGCGGCACGCGCCCCAGGGGCAAAGACCAGCGAACCAAGGACACAGGCAGTCAGAAACAGGCGGGACATACGAGACATCGGTATACTCCTGTTGAAAACGTTAGAGCAATTTCACTTTGAAATTGCTCTGGCGGCTGCGTGAGCAGACGTTCGCTACGGAGGCGTAAGCGCAGTTTATCTGCGCGGTTAAACGCCGAAGTGAGCGTGCCTTAAACTTTGAGAATG
>NZ_JBAIYW010000064.1:0-2772 GCF_036763055.1 Desulfovibrio sp. 1214_IL3152
CTGGACTGGCGGCGGGGGTCCACGGCCAGCGGGTCCTGGTCCAGCGGTTTGTCCTGGTCGCCAAAATCCCGCTGCATGAGCAGTTTGAAAAGGGCGGCGGAAATGTCACGGCTGGTAATTTCGCCGTCAGGAAACTGCGTGGTCAGAAAACCTTCCAGCAGGGTGAGCCAGCGCTCAAGCGTGCCGGCTTCAACGGTCTGGCGTACCTCCTCCAGCAGGCGGGAGGTGCGGATATTGTCCATATCATGCAGGCTCGGCAGGCGGCCTTCGGTGATGCGCGCGCGGGTGCAGCGGATGATATCGCGCATTTTGTAATGTTCGCGCATGGTCACAAAGGTAAAGGCGCTGCCAACACGGCCCGCGCGCCCTGTGCGACCGATGCGGTGTACGTATTTTTCCACATCGTGGGGAATGTCGTAGTTGATGACGGCATCCACATCGTCCACGTCAAGGCCGCGCGCCGCCACATCCGTGGCTACCAGCACGTCCAGACCTTCGGAGCGGAAGCGCTGCATCACGCGGTCGCGCTGCGACTGGGCGAGGTTGCCGTGCAGACTGTCGGACTGATAGCCGCGCTGCTGTAAATGTGTGGTCACTTCATCCGCACCGCGCTTGGTAGAGCAGAACACAAGCGCCTTGTGGAAGGCGCGCGAGTCCAGCAGGCGGCAGAGGGCGTCCATTTTCTGGTGGGGGCGCACTTCGTAGTAAATCTGCTCAATGGCAGGAACCGTAAGCATTTTTTGGGCAACGGTGAGCATTTCCGGTTCGCGGAGAAAGCGTTTGCTCAATTCGCGAATGGCCGGGGGAACCGTGGCTGAAAAAAGCACCCGCTGGCAAGTGGCCGGGGTCTGTTCCAGAATGGATTCAATATCTTCACGAAAGCCCATATCCAGCATTTCGTCCGCTTCGTCCAGCACGGCCATGCTGGCTTCGTTCAGACGCAGGGTTCCGCGTTTGAGGTGGTCCATGACGCGCCCGGGCGTACCCACCACAACCTGCACGCCCTTGGCCAGGGCGCGCAGCTGCCGTTCAATGGGCTGCCCGCCGTAGATGGGCAGAATGGTGACGCCACGCTTGCAGGCGGCGAGCTTGCTCAGCTCTTCGGCCACCTGAATGGCAAGCTCACGCGTGGGGCACAGAATAAGGGCCTGTATATTTTTTGCGGGTGTGAGCTTTTCCAGAATGGGCAGGCCAAAGGCGGCGGTTTTTCCGGTTCCCGTCTGCGCCTGACCAAAGGCGTCGTTGCCTGCCAGCAGGCAGGGAACGGCCAGAATCTGTATGGGGGAAGGCTCTTCAAAGCCCATGTCTTCAACGGCTTTCAACAGTTCGCGGGACAAGCCCAGCTCTTCGAAGGATGCGGTCATGCTGTTCCTGAAATAAATTTTTTCGGTATGGATTTTTCCGGGTGGCGGAACATATCCCCATCCGGTGCAATGTACAATGAAAATGGTACGGTCGCGGCGCGGCCACGGGCCGCATGTCGCGCTTAATTGTTGCTTTTGCGTCGGGAGAGCGTATAATAAACAAAATTGGCTGAAGTTTCGGGCCTGTTCAGGCCAGCCAACTTGGGCCCTTAACAGGAAGGACGGTTTTTGCTATGGGAGCATTAAGTATTCAGCATTTGCTGGTTGTGTTGGTTGTGGTCATGTTGCTGTTTGGCGCAAAAAAACTGCCTGAAATCGGCGGCGGACTTGGCAGGGCTATCAGAAACTTTAAAAAAGCCACTACCGAACCTGATGAAATTGACATAACAGCCCGGAATAACGGGAATGACAATGGCAAGCCCATGTAGCCGGAAATTCGGCTTCTGAACATTTTGGCTGCGTATATGCCCCGGGCGTGAAGTCCGGGGCTTTTTATTTCCGGGGATCTTCTGTGCGGGAAAGGCGGCGTCGGGCCGCTTCAGCTTCAGCCGGAAGACGCAAAAAATTCCGGAAGACGCAAAAAATTTCGGCTGTGTCTTGTCCCGCTTCAGGCCATGCTTTGTCCTGAAGCTGCCTGGCTTAAATTGCCTGCCAGTCGCTTTTACCGGCCATGCAGGCGGCCTTGCCTGTGGTTACGTCCGCAGCCGCACCAGCAATTAAAACAACAGTCGGGTCAGCGGCCCGGCCATGCGTAAACAAGGTCGGCCAAATAAATACGGCTGTTTCAGCAACGCCCGCCCCTGCACGTCCCACCCGGTCAAACCCGTGCCTGTTCGGCTTGCCGCCATCGGGCGAAAATCTGTAGGCAAAAATTTGTTCCTGAAAACCGGTACATATGTCCATGCCGCGTACCCGGCTGGCCGGAAAACGGGCCATCCACACATTCTGGCGAACAATTTTCATGTGCGTACCCGGCTGGCGGGAGCGCATCATTCAAGGCACGCTCCGCCCTGGACGCATGGCTGATGCGCCAGACGTCGGTTTTTCCGGCGCGTGTCGACAGGTTGTATGGTTTATTCGCCGTATATTGGCATGAGAAATATCCGGCGTCAATCACAGGCCGTGTGGAAATATACATCGTCATGATTCCGGTAAAGGCAATACACCGGATTAACGTACGGAGTTTTTTTGCAGTAAATCAAGCTTGGAGCAGCTTATTTTTGCCAGCAGGCCTTTTTCAACGGCAAAAAACTTCAGCAGCGCAACTATTGTGGCACTGTTGTGAGATAGGCTGGAAAAAACGGACGCCATAGTCCATATCCATTGAGGAGGTTCTATGACGAAAGCACCACGGGGACGTTATTCACAGGAATTGAGGCAGCAAGCCGTCACTATGGCGGTTGATGAT
>NZ_JBAIYW010000319.1:0-2781 GCF_036763055.1 Desulfovibrio sp. 1214_IL3152
TGTCGCCCTTGGACTCCAGCAGGGGGCGGCCCAGGAAAACCGCGTCGAAGCGGCCGGGATGCTTGCTTACGTCAAGCAGCACCGCACGCTCAAGAGCAGAAAATTCTTCGCCGCCCAGCACATGCAGCGACTGCACGCGCACGACCTTTACGCCGTCCTTGGCAAGCTGGGCCATGCCGTCGCTGATGCCCCCCACGGGCTGACCCTGTTCGGCCAGTTTTTTACGAATGATCTGCGAGGTGTAGGCCCACACCACAGGAGAATCGGGAAAGGCTTTTTTAAATTCCGCATCCACGGCCTTGAAGGCGGGCATGCCTTCGGGAACGCTGGTCCCAAAGGCTACCAGCAGTATGCCTTCTTTGGGGGCCTCGGCGGCATGGCTTGTGCCTTGCAGGCAAAGGCCCGCGAGAAGCAGCAGAACGAAAAGCAGTGGGCGAAGCCCGTGGTGTGACAGAATACGCGGCATGGCAACCTCCTCAATTTCGCGTTGAAAGGTTCGCAAAGGGCATCGGCCCCGGCGGATATTCGGACTTGAGGGTTGTGGGGCCGCATGGCCCGCGCCTTGGCTTCGCCTTCACCGCATGTGCGACTGGCTGTCGCATGCCGCTCTTCGGAGCAGCATGAAGAAGCGTTGTCCCCTCTTACCGCAGCGCGACTGTTTTCGATTTGCACGAAATTCCCCGCCAAAACGACAGAGGACAACAGGGCGCGGTAAATGTCAAGGCAGGCGATGGCTTGCGCCAACCGGGGAAATACAGGGAGTTCGGAACCGGTTTTCGGCTCCGGAGGCCATTTTTGGCGGATTTTTCCTTGTTCTTTCGGCAAAATTCTGGTACTTATGCGGCCTCCCTTGTATTGGGGAAATCATGTTTGGAGGCTGGACATATGGCAGGTTTGGAAACCGGGCACGAAACCGAAATGAATTTCGAGAGTGCCCTCGAAAACTACCTCACTTCCGATTTTGGCGACCTTGAAGAAGGCTCTATCACCAAGGGCGAAATCGTCCGTGTGGATGACGACAATGTGCTGGTGGACGTGAACTTCAAGTCCGAGGGGCAGATTCCCACGGCCGAATTTCGCGATGCTGCCGGCAACATCGGCGTTGCCGTGGGCGACAAGGTGGACGTGTACGTTGTTCGCAAGAACGAAAACGACGGAACCATCACCCTTTCTTTTGAAAAGGCCAAACGCATGCAGGTTTTCGACCAGCTCGAAGACGTGCAGGAAAACAACAGGGTCATCACGGGCCACATTGTGCGTCGCATCAAGGGCGGCTACACTGTGGACATCGGCGGAGTAGAGGCCTTTTTGCCCGGTTCCCATGTGGACCTGCGCCCTGTGCCGGACATGGACGCCCTGGTCAACCAGGAGTTCGAGTTCCGCGTGCTCAAGATCAACCGCCGCCGCAGCAACGTTATCGTTTCTCGCCGCGTGCTGCTTGAAGAAGAGCGCGATTCCAAACGTCAGGATCTGCTGCGCACCCTTGAAGAGGGTCAGACCGTGGAAGGCAAGGCCAAAAACATCACCGAATACGGTGTGTTTGTTGACCTGGGCGGCCTTGACGGGCTTCTGCACATCACCGACATGAGCTGGAAGCGCATCCGCCATCCCAAGGAAATGATCACCATCGGTCAGGAACTGACCCTCAAGGTTCTTTCCTTTGACCGCGACAACAACAAGGTTTCCCTGGGTCTCAAGCAGCTCGTGCCCGATCCGTGGCAGGACATTTCCGCCCGCTTCCCCGAAGGGGCCAAGTGCTCCGGCAAGGTCACCAACCTGGTGGACTACGGCGCTTTTGTGGAACTGGAACCCGGCGTGGAAGGGCTTGTGCACATCTCTGAAATGTCGTGGACGCGCAAGCTGCGTCATCCTTCCCAGATGGTTCACACCGGCGACGAAGTCGAAGTGGTCATTCTGGGCGTGGACGGCGAAAAGAAGCGCATCAGCCTCGGCATGAAGCAGGTTCGTCCCAACCCCTGGGAACTGGTTGCTGAAAAGTATCCTGAAGGAACCATCCTTGAAGGCGTCATCAAGAACATCACCGAATTCGGCATGTTCATCGGCATTGAAGACGGCATTGACGGCCTCATTCACGTGTCTGACATCTCCTGGACCAAGAAGGTGCGCCACCCCAACGAAATGTACAAGGTGGGCGATACCGTGCAGGCCAAGGTGCTGACCGTTGATCAGGAGAACGAAAAGTTCACCCTGGGCGTCAAGCAGCTGGTGGACGATCCGTGGGGCCATGTGCCCACCACCTACCCCGTGGGCTGCACCGTCAAGGGCATCGTGACCAACATCACCGACTTCGGCCTCTTCGTTGAAGTGGAAGAAGGCATTGAAGGGCTGGTGCACGTTTCCGAACTGTCCAGCAAGAAGGTCAAGACCCCGGCTGAAATCTACAAGGAAGGCCAGGAAATTCAGGCCAAGGTCATCCATGTCAGCGCTGAAGAGCGCCGCCTGGGCCTGTCCATCAAGCAGATTCAGGAAGTGGAAGACCGCCGCAAGCCCAAGGAATTCCATTCCGGGCCGCAGGAATCCGGCCAGAGCCTGGGCGATCTGCTCAAGCAGAAGTTTGAAGAAAGCGAAAACAGCTAGCCGCTGTTTCCAGATAGTAAAGGGCGCTCCCGTGGGAGCGCCCTTTTCATTATGGCTTTAGAGCAGTTTCACTTTGAAATTGCTCTGGCGACTGCGCGAGCAGGCGCCCGCCGCGAAGGCGTAAGCGCAATTTATTTGCGCGGTTAAACGCCGAAGCGAGCGTGTTTTAAACTTTGAAAATGT
>NZ_JBAIYW010000382.1:0-2780 GCF_036763055.1 Desulfovibrio sp. 1214_IL3152
CCCAGGTTCATGGCCGCATAGTGCGAAGGTTCGGTGGGTACCTCGTCGGAAAAGCCGCCCACCACAGCGCCGAGCTGGCTCAGCCATGCGGCCATCCAGGAGCCTTTGAAGCCCGTATGCCCGGTTACGAAAACCCGGCGTCCCTTATATGCATTGGCAAACATATGTGTTCCTCACAATAATTTCTTGCTGCATCCGCGCGCAGCCGCGCATATGCAGCGCAGGACAGGCCGGGTGCGGGGGCCTGCACAGCCCGGTGGGCCATGCAGGCAGCGCCGCTTGCACGTCAAGAGGGTTTATACCCAGAACGCGCGGCCGGAATCCCACATTTCGTTGAGTTTTATGGAGTCGCGCAGGGTATCCATGCACTGCCACTGGCCGGGATGCGGATACATGGAAAGTTGCCCTTCTTCCGCCAGCCGCTGCATGGGTTCCTTTTCAAGGTCGCAGCTTTCATCTTCGCTGAGGTAATCCAGAAACTCGCGCTTGAAAACAAAGAAACCGCAGTTGATGTATTCATCCAGCACGGGTTTTTCTTCCCAGGACAGTATCTTGCCCTGATCATCGGTGCGCACCGTGCCGAAGCGGGAGGGCATGCGCACGCCTGTGAATGTTCCGATGCTGCCGGACTGCTTGTGAAATTCGATCAGCTTGCTCAGGTCAATGTCCGCCACGCCGTCGCCATAAGTGACCATGAAATGGTCGGTGTCAATATACTTCGCCACGCGCTTGAGGCGTCCGCCCTTGAGGGTTTCTTCGCCGGTATCGCACAGGGTGACGCGCCAGTCTTCTATATGGCTGGGATATGTGGTGATGGTCCCGCTCTTCAGGTCCACGGTAAAATCCGTGTTGCGGATGTTATAGTCGTGGAAGTATTGCTTTATGACCTGGCCCTTGTAGCCCAGGGGCAGCACAAAATCCTTGAAGCCGAAACGCGCGTAGATGGACATGATGTGCCACAGCACGGGCCGCCCGCCAATCTCAACCATAGGTTTGGGTTTGACCGAGGTTTCTTCGCGCAGGCGCGTTCCCTTGCCGCCACACATAATAATGACTTTCATGTAAGTGCCTCCTGACGCCGCGCCTCAGGCCCAATGCCGTGCGCCGCGTGTGGCCCATGTGTAGCAGAACGCCGTGAGGAAAAAAAGCCCCGCCGCCCCGGCTTCCCTTTGCATCGGCGCGTGTGAAGGGGTATAAGAAATTACAGCGCTTGTACGCATGTCTCGCCTTTACCAAGAGGTATATATGAAAAAAGACAAAGGTTCCTTCCGTTTTCTACCGCTGATTCTGATCATGGCCGGTCTGTTGGCTGCCTGCATTACGTCCGGCCCGCAGAAAACTTTGAAAGATATGGCAGAAGCCCTGAAAAAAAATGACAGTGCAACCTTTCTGGCCCAGGTTGACCTTAAAAGCTTTGCGGCCAATGAAGTGAAAAACATGACCCGTGAAGACGCCCCACTGGGGCTGTTGGACAATCTGGGACGTTCGCTGGGCATCGGCGGCATGGACCAGTTGATCGGCAGCATAGTGGATATGGAGGCACGCCTTCAGGGCCATTTCAACCGTGGCGTAAGCACCGGGGAGATGGTGGCCCAGTGCCGCGAGGCGCAGACGCCTGATTGCCCCTGGGTTCCGGAAAGCCTGAGTTCTGCCAAGGTGACGGAAATCGGCCCTAATGCCGCCGTGGCCCAGGTGACAACGCCTGCCCGCATGACAAGCTGGCTTGCGCTGCGCAAGGTTGGCGAAAAATGGCTGGTGGTGGGGCAGGCTGTTATGGAAAGCACGGCCCGGCAGTATGCTGCCGATCCCGCCTCTGGCGGTGCGGCGCCGGGAAAGCCCGCCCCCCAGAAGCCCGCAACCCCCAAGCCCGCACCTGAAAAAACTGCTCCGGGTCAGGACAACAGGGCTGGAAACAACCAGGGCGTAAGCAGGCTCTAGAGCAATTTAACTTTTAAATTGCTCGGACGGCTGCGTAAGCAGTCGCCCGCCGCAAAGATGCAAGCGCAGCTTCAGCCGTTGCCCGAAAGGCTTGCGGAGTCCTGTTCCCCGCTGATACGTATCAAGCGCATGCCGGTGGTGCAATCCCCGGCATGCGCTGTTTTTTCGAGCATTTTCACTTTGAGATTGCCCTAATTCAGGCTGGGGGATATTTCGGTCACGATAGTGGCGGCCTGATGCAGCAGGCGCATTTCAAGCTGTTCGAGCAGTGCCTTGCAGCCTTCGCCGGTTTTGGCGGCCACGGGCAGGGCATGGGGAAAAGCGTCGGCCAGTTCGGCCCGTGCGGGAACCTCAAGCTGATCCCATTTGTTCAGGATGAGCAGGCGGGGCATGCGATCAAGCTCCATTTCGGACAGAATGGTTTCAACGGCGCTGATCTGCTGCAAAAGGTCCGGGTGAGAGGCATCGGCCACGTGCAAAAGCAGGTGGGCTGCTTCCAGTTCTTCGAGGGTGGCGCGAAAAGCGTCCATCAGTTCTTTGGGCAGATTGCGGATAAAACCCACGGTGTCCGCCAGAATAAGCTCTTTTTCGGCGGGAAAGCGCAAACGCCGCGTGGTGGGATCAAGCGTGGCAAAAAGCTTGTTTTCCACCAGCACTTCAGAGCGGGTGAGCGTGTTGAGCAGGGTGGATTTGCCCGCATTGGTATAGCCCACCAGCGCGGCCAGGGGAATGCCCTGACGTGAGCGGCGGTCACGGGTGAAGGCGCGCTGACGGCGCAAACGCTCAAGGTCTTTGCGGATGCGGGCCATGCGTTCGCGTATCTTGCGACGGTCGGTCTCGAG
>NZ_JBAIYW010000316.1:0-2773 GCF_036763055.1 Desulfovibrio sp. 1214_IL3152
CACGGCAATGAGAGACACGTCCTCCCTGGGCCGCCCGGCGGCGGCACAGGCGGCATCGAGCCTTTCCAGCACACGGCGGTAGCGATCGCGCAGTTCCATAGCCTACTCCGCCATAAGCCCCAGGTCGCGCAAAAAGGCCGTGTCTTCGGTCCAGTGTTCGCGAACCTTGACCCACAGTTCCAGGTGCACCTTGCCGCCCACCAGTTCCTGAATGTCCTTGCGGGCTTCAGTGCCGATGGCCTTGATGGACTGTCCGGCGCGCCCGATGACCATGGCCTTGTGCATGGGACGGGCCACATAGATGGTGGCATGAATGACCGTCTGCCCGCGCTCTTCATCCTCTTCCCAGCTTTCCACATCCACGGCCACGGAATAGGGAACCTCCTGCCGCAAGTGCAGAAAGAGCTTTTCGCGAATGATTTCGGCCGTCATAAAGCGCAGAGGCGCGGTGGATATCTGGTCTTCGGGGAACTGAGCCTGCCCTGTGGGCAGTTTTTTATGGATAAGTTCCACCAGATCGGCAAGCCCGTCCTTGTTCAGGGCCGAAATGGGAAAAATATCGGCTCTGGGCCACATTTCATGCAGCCTGGTCAGCAGGGGCAGCATGCGGCTTTTATCGCCGAACAGGTCCACCTTGTTGACCACCACGATCATGGGCCGTTCGTCGCTGGCAAGAGCCTGAGCCACCGGGGCGAGATCGCGGTCGAGAAATTCGGGATGACGGATATAGAGGTGGGCGTCCAGCACGGGCATGATGATGTCGGCCTGGTTCAGGCTCTGCCACACAGCCTGAATCATGGTCTTGCTCAGCCGCCCGCGAACCTGGGTGAGGCCGGGGGTATCCATAAAGATGGTCTGGGCCTCGTCATCGGTGAGGATGCCCACAATCTGGTTGCGCGTGGTCTGCGGCTTGGGCGTGACAATGGTCACCTTTTGCCCCAAAAGGGCATTGAGCAGTGTGGATTTGCCGGCATTGGGCGGACCCATGAGTGCCACCCATCCGCAACGGTAGTGCAGATCTGTCATTACGTCTCCTGGCCGGACAACCGGCCTACGCTGCGCACACAAGGCGCAAAGTTTTTCAAGGGGCTGTGTTCAAGCGCATGCCGCCCGCGCAAAACGGGCTTTTGCCCGGCAAAAACAAACTGCCGGGCAAGGCCGTACCGGATACGGCGGGATGGGGGTTTTCCCGCAATGCCGACGAAGGAAACAAGGCGGCTTTTGCAGCGGACGTTTTCAGAACCAGCCCCAGATACATGCTAAATCTGCTTTTCTGTCCCATATCCGCGCCTTCCGGTCAAGCTGCAAGGCTCCGTGCGCCCTGCCCCACTTGACGACCATGCCGCCAGCGCTTACTCTCGCGCCCATGTTTACCCTTATTACCTATATCGCTCTTATCGTGGGCGTAAACTACGCTTTTGCCGTCACGCCCCTTGTGGAACTGCCCAATGGAGAAATGTGGCCGCCTCTGTCTCTGGTGGTGGGCTTTATCTTTGTGGTGCGCGACTACGCACAGCGCCGCGTGGGCCATAAGGTGCTGTGGGCCATGCTGGTGGGCTGCATCGTGAGCTGGTACATGGCAACGCCGCAGCTTGCCCTTGCCAGCGCAGCGGCCTTCGCCATCGGCGAACTGGGGGACTGGGCGCTGTTCACCTTTACCAACCGCCCGTTTTCGCAGCGCATACTTATCTCGAGTCTGGTGGGCGCGCCTCTGGACAGCGTTGTTTTTCTGCTCATCATCGGTCTTGCCACGCCCTGGTCAATCATCACCATGAGCGCAAGCAAACTGCTTGGCGCGCTTCTGGTTTTCTGGCTGGTGCGCCGCCGCGAGCAGCGCGAATACGCCCTGGGGGTACAGGCATAAAGCCCGCGGAAACAGCCTCTTCGGCCTGAAAATTTACCGCCGGAGCGCGTTCACGTGAACATGCTCCGGCGGTTTGCTGTTGGAACGTCAGACCCGCAAGAAGCGCCGTCCGCGACGCCTCCCCCGAGGGCTGCGCCCTGCCTACTTTTCCACCCTGAAGGTATTGCTGATGACAGCCAGGTCTTCCAGCACCTCCTGCGGCAGATGGCGGAACGGCGGCATGACCGTGCCGGGATAGCCGTTGGTGATGACCTCCAGGGTGCGCGCATGTGTCATTGAATACTGCTGCAGATCCGGCGGGGGCGGCAGCAGCGTATGCCCGAATTCCGTAATCTCGCCCTCGACGCCGTGGCAGACGGCGCAGGATTCGGCCCAGACGATCATGGCGTCGCTTTCCGGCTCGCGGTCGGGCGGTACGTCGGCCTTGCCGAACATGTCAAAGCGCCTGGCCATAGTGTCCAGCACCATTTCTATCTTCTCACGGTCATACAGGCGAAAATACGGCATGCCCGAACCGGGAACGCCGTCGCGCACCAGCGTGTACACGTACTCCCTGTTGGCGCGTATGGCGGCGACATCTTCGGCCGGGATCAGCAGACGTCTGGCAACGGGGCCATCCCCCCTGCCCTCCAGACCATGACAGGGCGCGCACGCCTGATCATAAATAGTGTCACCGTTGTCATAGACCGTCTTGAGCTTGAAGGCATAGCCATCCAGCGCGGGCTGGCGGAAGGGATCAAGAGCCTTGGCCCTTTGGGCGCGGTAGGCGTCGTTGGCGGCCTGAACCGGATTCATGGCCTGATCCTGAATAAACTGGCGTCCCACCAGCATGGCCGCAAAGGCCACGGGCAGCAGCCAGAGAAGGCTGCGCGGGGCCGCCGCCGAATCGGGCGTGGCGGAACCCGGGGT
>NZ_JBAIYW010000575.1:0-2766 GCF_036763055.1 Desulfovibrio sp. 1214_IL3152
GGCCCGGCGGTTTGCGGGACGCAGGCGCATGCTGAGCCGTGTGCGCTTTTGGAGCAGATGCAAGCAAGTTTTATGCCTGTAGCACGCTGATGAAGCCTGACATCCGGCACAATGCGGCGTTTTTCGCGGCGATCCGGCTGGCCTGCCCGTTGCCGAGGTTCGGTATGGCGCGGTGTGGCTGTATTTTGGCGCTTTTCGCGCTGTCAGTCTAGCAATGGCTGGCCGACTGGTCTACAGGGAAGCGGGAATTGGCGGATTTTTTGTTTTTGGCGGACAATGGTGCAGCAGGAATGCTGAAGGCCCGGCAAGGCCGCGCCTGCCGGGGAGCACGCGTTTTATGTGCAGATGCCCGCGCGGACAGAAGAAAAAGAGTGCGTTATGCAGCGCGGAATATGGCAGCGGGCAAAACCGTTCGGCAGCAGGGGCAGCGGAGCGACAAGGAAAAATGGAGGCGCGGCCATGCAAAAAAGTCGCTTGGGCTTTGCGGCAAAATCTGCTAAAGAACCGCAATCCAAAGGAGGCTACGGATGTCCAGCGACCGCGCGAAAGCCTATACTCAGGCAGGCGTTGACATTGAGGCGGGAAACACCCTTGTGTCGCGTATCAAATCCATGGTGCAGAGCACCCAGACCAGGGGCGTCATTTCAGACATCGGCGGCTTTGGCGGCCTTTTCCGTCCCGATCTCAGCGGCATGAGCGAGCCTGTGCTGGTTTCTTCCACCGATGGTGTGGGCACCAAGCTCAAGCTGGCTTTCGCTTTTGACAAACACGATACCGTGGGCATCGACCTGGTGGCCATGAGCGTGAACGATATTCTTGTTCAGGGGGCCAATCCTCTGTTCTTTCTTGACTACTTTGCCACAGGCAAGCTGGATGTAGACACGGCGCACACCGTCATCGGTGGCGTGGCCGAAGGCTGCCGCCAGTCCGACTGCGCCCTGTTGGGCGGGGAAACCGCGGAAATGCCCGACATGTATGCCCCCGGCGAATATGATCTGGCTGGTTTTTGCGTGGGCATTGTGGACAACGCCAAGCTTATTGACGGTTCGAGCATTCAGGTGGGCGACCACATTGTGGGCATTGCCTCGTCGGGCCTGCATTCCAACGGTTATTCCCTGGCCCGCAAGGTGCTGGAAAAAAGCGGCCTTTCGCCCGACGACGCCTTTCCCGGAGCCGACGGCGCCACCGTGCGCGACGTTATGCTTGCCCCCACCATCATTTATGTGGAGGCCGTGCGCTCTCTCTTGCGCGACCTTAACGTCAAGGGCATGGCCCACATCACGGGCGGCGGCTTTTATGACAATATCCCCCGTGTGCTGCCGGCACAGGTGGAGGCCCGCATCAACTTCGGCAGTTGGCAGATGGCTCCGGTTTTCAGATGGCTCAAGGAAACGGGCGACCTTTCCTGGCCCGAAATTCTTCAAATATTCAACGGCGGCATAGGTTACGTGCTGGTGCTGCCCCCTGACCAGAGCGAAGAGGCCATCAGCCGTATTCAGGCGTTCAATCTGCGCGCCTGGCATATCGGCGATGTGGCCCGCCGTGGCAAAAATGCTGCTGGCGAAGAAAATGAACAGGTTATAGTAAACTTCTGATTTCCGGCGCGTCAGTTCTCAGCCGCCTTGCGTGGCTCAAGCCCGTCTGCGCCGGTTTCGCGGGCGGGCTGTTTTTATACGGCTGAAGCTGCGCTTGCACCTTTGCGGCGGGCGACTGCTCACGCAGCCGCCAGAGCAATTTCAAAGTGAAATTGCTCGGATGTCCGGGGCATGGCGGTGGGCAAGCGCGCCGCTTTTCGTGTTCTTTTGCATGTGCAGTGATACACCGGCGTCTGCCGCCGGACTGGGGGAAATATGAACAGTACCTTGGGCTGCCTTGGCAATGCCCTGTGGTTCATACTCGGCGGCCTCGTCATGGGCCTTGTATGGTGGATGTTCGGCGTGCTCTGCTTTATCTCCATCATCGGCATTCCCTGGGGCCGCGCCTGTTTCGTCATGGGCAACTTCGCCTTTTTTCCCTTCGGCAAGATGCCCGTCTCGCGCGAGGTGCTCACCGGACAGCCCGATGTGGGGACCGGTATGCTGGGAACAGTGGGCAACATCGTCTGGCTTGTTTTTGCGGGCATCTGGATAGCCCTGGGGCATCTGGTGTCTGCGGCGGCCTGCGCCGTGACCATCATCGGCATTCCCTTTGCCTGGCAGCACGTCAAGCTGGCGGCTCTGGCCCTTTGCCCCATAGGCAAGACCGTTGTGCCCGCCCCGGTGGCCCAGGCAGCGGAAGAGGCCGCCACCCTGCGCGGTTATCACAAGCAGTAAGACACCGGCACACGACGGAACAAACAGGGCAGGAGCAGAATCATGACGGAAAAAACGGCATTGCGCCGGGCCATTTTTCTTGACCGCGACGGAACCCTGAACAGGGATACGGGCTATGTTCACCGCAAGGAGGACTGGCAGTGGCTGCCCGGCGTGCCTGAGGCGCTCAAGCGCCTGCGCGCCGTCGGTTACGTTCTGGTGGTGGTAAGCAACCAGTCGGGCATTGCGCGCGGCATGTTTGACCATGACGCCCTCAAACGCCTGGAAGAATGGATCAATGCCGACCTGGCGGCAAAGAACGCCGCCATTGACGCCTGGTACTACTGCCCGCACCTGCCGGAAATTACCGGTCCGTGCCAGTGCCGCAAGCCGGAGCCGGGGCTTATTCTTCAGGCCGCCCGCGATCTGCATATCGACCTTGCCGATTCGTGGATGATCGGTGACCGCGTGCGCA
>NZ_JBAIYW010000080.1:0-2753 GCF_036763055.1 Desulfovibrio sp. 1214_IL3152
CTTGGTTGTCGCCAGCGTAAAGTTCCCGTGCGCCGGGGCGCACAAAGGCCAGATCCACGGCTGCGGCACGTGCGCCCGGCAGGCCCATGACTTCATCCAGCAAGCCGGAGGCGCTTTGGGCAAAAGTATTGTTTTGTGTATTGCTCATGGGCGAGTAGTAGCGCAGCTTGCCGCCGGGGGCAAGCGCTACGGACGCGGTCGTGCCGGGAGAAAACAGCGTGGCGGGCGGTTTTTCTCAAAGCTTCCGCCGTTGTGTCGCCGCTGTGCTGGCGCAGTTCCGGCATTGTTCCGGCGCTGTGAGCCAGGGGAAGGCTGTGCCGGTATTCGGGGTATGCGACGTTGCAGAAAAAAGATTCCCGCATGCGCTGCGGGAATCTTTTTTCTGCGGTCAATGGCCGGTTTGCGGGCGGGCCGTCTTTTTTATGCAAGCTGCCCGCAAGCCCGTGGCGTTAAAGCTGTCAGGCCAGCTTGGACAGCAGAGTTTCCTTGATGGATTCAATGCTGCCTTCGCCGTTAAGCTCAATGTATTTGGTCTTGCCCTGATCAGCAATTTTCTTGAAGAAATAGGCGGCAGCCAAGGTTCCATCGGTGGTATTGTAATAAATATCGTGGCGCTTGTTGATGGCGGCTTCGTCCTGGTCGTCAGACCGGCTCGAGAGAGCGCCGCCACAGACGCGACAGACATCGCCATTGGGCTTGATGGCCTCAATGAAGATATTGTTGGGATGGTTGTTGTTGTTTTTGCACAGGCGGCGGCCCATGATGCGGTTTTTGGCCGTTTCGCGGGGCAGCAGGATTTCTACCACGTAGTCAAGGCGTATGCCTTCTTTCTGGAGGGCTTCCCACAGTTTTTCGGCCTGCACCATGTTGCGGGGAAAACCGTCCAGCAGCCAGCCGTGCTGTCCTTTGGACTTCAGGGTTTCAAGCACCATAGGAATGGTGATTTCATCGGGCACAAGGTCGCCGCGGTCGATGTACGCCTTGGCTTTCTTGCCCAGATCCGTGCCGCCGCCGATGTGTTCACGAAATATGGCGCCGGATTCGATGTGGGCGAGATTGTACTTCTGCTTGATAAGATCGCCTTGAGTGCCTTTGCCGCTACCGTTGGGGCCGAAAATCAGAATGTTCACCGTCACTCTCCTTGGCGGAACCGCGATTTTGATTGTGCAAAAAAGAACACATCGCCAACTTAGACCCTAAAGCCGCTCCTGTCAACGGGAGTCAGGAAGAATGGCCGACAGAATGCCTGTGTTATGACGTTGCGAAAACCTTGTAACGTATCAGCGGAAAAGTTTCCAGGTTCCTTCGACGATCCCCCCGAGAACGTCCACAAAACCCTTGGTAATGTCGCCAAGCGTATTCAGGATAAGAGTGCCGGCGCCGATGGATGTTTTAGTATTATCCAGATTGCCGTAAAGGCGCAAGGGAAAGTCCGGCACGTTCTTCATGCTTACGTTAAAGTTACAGTCCAGCGTTTCGGTGTTAAAGTCTATCCAGCCGCCGCCGTTAACCTGAAGCCCCGGCCCTTTGAGATAAAAATCACTACTCCGTGCCACTCCGTTGGTAATGCTGCCAGAGGCTCCGGATGCGGTAATCGGCGTGGGTTTGCCCTTAAGACTGCCTTCAGGCGTTCTGTGCTGGAACGAGCCGTTGAGCACTTCGACCCGCCATTTGCCATTAAGCAGGGCGGGCAACTGGCCGGGGCCGGTGAGGCTGGCGTGGATGTCGGAGTGTACGGAGCCTTTGCCCCTGAGTGCTGCGCTGCCGCCCCGTGCGTTGCTGGCATCGGTAAGGTCAAAATTGTTGATGGTAAGCGTATTGCTGAAACTGAGCCCCTTGTTGAAGGTAATGGTTCCCTTGCTTATGATGGGCGCGCCGTAAAACTGGCCGGTGATGGAGTCGGAAGTGAGCTTGCCGTTTTCGAGCTTGTAGCGGGTGCGCAGGTTCTGCACCGTAAAACGCATGACCGAGAAGCGGCTGACGCTCATTTCGCCTTGTGCGCGAAAGGTGCGCATAAAGCGGAAGTCCCATTCCTTTTCCTTGCTGCCGGTCTTGCCTTTGCCTGCGCTGCTGTTGCTCATGTAGCGGTCAAGATTGATCTGGTCGGCGTTGAGCTTGAAGTTCAGCGATGGCTGTCCGCGCCAGTCGATATTCAGGGTCCCGGTGATGACGCTCTGATCGGCCTTGGCCCGGATTTCCCGCAGGGAAAGCGTATCGGGGTCACCTCTGAAGCGCGCTTCCATTTCCACACGGTTCAGAGAGGCTGGAACGCTTGTTTTTCCCATGCCCGCCATGCGCAGGGTGCGGGCAAGGTCGGCACTGTAGGCGGACAGTTTGCCCTGCCAGAAGGGGCCGTCCTTGCCGGAAGCAAGGCTGGCCTGCCCGTGGGCTTCAATGCCGAGAACATTGAAGTGCGCTTCGGACACGGACAGCTCATTGCGGCTGGACTGGCCGCTGAAGCGGCCTGAAGCCTGTACGTGCAGGCCGTCCGGTTTCAGGGAGCGTTCCGCATCCAGACGCAGGGAAATGGAGCCGGGCAGGTTGGTGAAGTCCATCTGCCCGCCGTCGGCTCCGTCGCCGCTGAACCACAGTCTGCCGTTAATGTCGGTGGAGGCGTCCAGCCCTTGTGCGGCCAGTGCGGCTGTCCATTGGCCTTCAAGGCCAAGGCGTTCTCCGTCCCAGGCAGCGGTGCGCACCTTGAGGCCGACATCCAGGAGGGAAAAGGCCAGGGAGGATTTTTTGCCTCCGCTGAT
>NZ_JBAIYW010000170.1:0-2749 GCF_036763055.1 Desulfovibrio sp. 1214_IL3152
CAGGCATGGCGCGGAGCGCCAAAAGCGGCAGTGCCGCGCTGGAGGAAAAGCAGGCGGCTGGTGCGGGCATAAGCGCAGAGGCGGCTAAAGACACGCCATCGTCGGTTCCCGGCTGGATAAAGCGGGTATGGGTTGCTTTGGCCCTTGTACTGGGTTTTACCGGCATGATGCAGATGCCCATAGCCACGCGTTATGGGCTGACCAGGCTGCCCGGCATGGGCTGGACCGGGGATTTTTATACTACCCTCAATATTCACTATGTGGCGGGCGCGCTGCTCATTGCGCTGTGCTGCCTGTTGGTGACGCTCAAGCTGAAAGCGGGCGGCGGTTTTCCCCGGCTCGTGTTCTGGGGGACTGTGCGCGTCTGGCTGGTTGCGGGCCTTGTGCTTACGGGGATTTTTCGCGTGCTGAAAAATCTGCCCGCATTTTCTTTTGCCCCGGAACTGGTCATGGGGATGGATCTTGCGCATCTGGGGCTTGCCGCCGTTCTCGGCGTGCTGTCGCTGGTGTTGTGGGCAAGCGGCCGTAAGGCATGGACGGGCAGGGCGCGGTAGCACCCGCAGTTAGGAGAAAACTCGTCTTTAGAGCAGATTAACTTTGAAATACTTCACATTTCAAAGTGTTCATTCAGCCGTAAAATGTGATTTTCAGCTGAATCCACGCCACATTGTGGCGCGTTGCGCTTTCGTGCAGCGTTAGAGCATTTACACTTTTTCAAAGTGAAAATGCTCTGGGTTGAACAGAGCCTGTTGCCGCCCGGCATTGGTGCGAGGGGAGGCAACAGGCTCTGTTTTTTGCTTCTGCGGGGCAACGGCGCGGCGAGGGTTACAGCATTTCCAGAAAAGCCTCAACGCGCACCTTGAGTTGTTCGGTGTCTGTCTCGGAATAGTCTGTTTCAATATTCAGATAGGGCAGGCCCAGGTCGTTCTGCACAAATTTTTTAAGCGTCCAGGCTTCAACAGCGTAGGTCTGACAGCCCTGCCAGGTAAGGTCCACCACGGCATCTGCCGAAAAATCCGCCGCCATCTGCCGCAATGCTTCATATCTGTGCGGATTGGGCGACATGACGGCGCAGGGTACGTCCAGATAGCGCCTTGCCATTTCGGTCAGCGGGTCGCTGTCTTCTTCCATCATGACGCGGGTTTTTTTATAGGCCGAGCAATTGTCAAGGCAGACAACGCTGCCGCCGCATTCCTCAATAAGGCGCACGACCTTGTGCGAACCAAGACCCACGGGAACGCCTGTAAGCAAAATGCGCGGAGCCTCGGGGCTGAAAGCCGTTTGCCCTTCAGCGGCAAGTGCGCCCAGTTCTTGGGCCAGGTCTTGCAGCATGGCGATGCCCACTTCCTTGTCGGGGAAAAAGGATGTTTTAAAGGCGATTTCCACCAGTTCCACGCCGGTGACAGGCGAGGGTCTGCGCTGCGCCATATCCATGACTGCCTTGAGCGCCAGCCGTTCGCGGTTCATGAGGATAATGGCCTCGCGCAGTTTGGCATCGGTGATGCTGACGCCGAATTCCCGTTCAAGGCGGCGCACCAGCCCTTCAAACTGCTTGCGCCAGTAAGACAGGGCATCGCTGTCCTGAATCTGCGGCAGCTGCAGCAGGGCCACAGGCTTGTATGGGGCAAGCAGTTCATACATCTTTTTCTTGCCGTCACAGGTGGTGTCGGCCACCACAATGTCCGCAGCCGCAAGGTAGGGGCAACTGTCGTTGAGGGCAAAACCGAAGCTGCTTTTGATCAGTGGGCAGAGGGAACGGGGCAGCACTTCCTCGGCAGCGGGAATGGAGTCGTTTTTTGTGCCGCAGAGAGACACGGGAATTGCCCCGGCTGCCAGGGCAATTTCTGAGGGCGAATACAGGCAGAACTGTCCCACCACTTTTTTGCCGTTCTGCTTGGCTTCCGTAAGGTTGAGCACGTTTTTTTCAAAGGCCGTGGTGATCCTGTCAAAACTGGCGCACTTCATGTCTGCTCCCGGATGGTTTAGAGTTTTGTCACTATGTCTGGCCGTCTAGGGCAGTTAACTCATTTCATTTGTAAACTGCTCCGCAAGGATTTTTCTGAAAATCATTGACGCGAAATGCGAGCAGGCAGGCTTTTGCCTGCCGTAAGCGAGCATTTCAAATGTTAAATGCTCCAGGCACATTGCTGTTTTTCAAGCTGATGCGCCGCAAGCAAGGCAGCGCCCAGAGCGCCCGTCAGTTGCGGCTCGTCGGGAACCCGCACGGGTATTTCCAGTTCGCGGGAAAGAAAGTTGCAAAACGCCGGGCTTGCAGCCATGCCGCCCGTAAAAACACATTGGCCTGTAAAAGAGATGCGGCGGGCAAGGCCCCGCATGCGTCTGGCTATGGACACAAAAACCCCGGCTGCCAGATCGGCGGGCGGGGTTCCCTGAGCCAACAGGCCGACGATTTCTGTTTCTGCAAAAACAGCGCACATGCTCGAAATGGGAACCGGCTTGCCTTCAGCCGCCGCCTTGCCCAGTTCGTCCAGCGGCATGCCCAAAATACCGGCCAGAACCTGCAAAAAGCGCCCTGTGCCCGCCGCGCATTTGTCGTTCATGACAAAATCGCGCACACCGCCGTTTTCATCCAGGCTGACGGCCTTGCTGTCCTGGCCGCCAATGTCGAGCACTACGCCGGAACCGGGAAAAAGCCACGAAGCGCCACGCGCATGACAGGTGATTTCAGTTACGGTTTTATGGGCAAAGGGCAGGGCGATGCGCCCGTAGCCCGTGGCAACGATGCGGG
>NZ_JBAIYW010000422.1:0-2745 GCF_036763055.1 Desulfovibrio sp. 1214_IL3152
TTCCTGCGTGCGCCGCTCGATGTCGGCCAGCTTTTCCGCCAGGGTGCTGTCGTCCGCAGCCTTGAGCTTCAACTCGTAAAGGGTCAGGCCCAGTTCGCGAAAAGCCAGGGTGTCCGCGTATTTGGTATGCGCCTTGTGTATGGCAAGCTCCACGCAGCCCACGCGATCCTGCTCACCCGTGCCGATAGCCACGGTGGCCCCGTCGCGCACAAAAATAACGGAATTGGAGGTCACGCCCGCCTCAACGGCCCAGGCAAAACGCAGGTCGTCCAGTTCCGCCGGGCTTGGCGCGCGCGCCGCCACGGAAAGGCCGTCCTTGGTGACGGCGGTGGCAGGCAAAAAATCGTCACAGGAAAGAACGCGGTTCACAAAAGATTTCTGCACCACAATGCCGCCGTCCGACAGGCTCTTGATGTCCAGAAAGGCAGACGAGGTCAGCTCTTCAAGCCGTCCCAGGCCGGGCAGTTCCATAATGCGCAGATTTTTTCGGCTTTTAAGAATCTCCACCGCGCCCTCTTCAAAGGCCGGAGCCGCCACCACCTCAAAATAGTTGGCAGCCACCATTTCCGCAGCCTCGCGGGTAAAGGGGCGGTTGACGACCACCGCGCCGCCGAAGGCGGCGATACGGTCGCACCAGAAGGCTTTTTCAAGAGCCGCGGCCACGCCGTCCTTGCTCCAGGCCGCGCCACAGGGATTGTTGTGCTTCAGAATGACGGCCGCCGGGCGGTCTGCAAGATACTGAAGGATATTGGCCCCGTTATCCACGTCCGTCAGATTGGTCTTGCCGGGGTGCTTGCCCGCCTGGATCATCTGTTCTTCAGTCAGGGCCGAAACAATGCCGTGCCCCGGACCCCGCCACTGGAGGCCGCCGCAAGTAATGGAACCTTCTTTCAGGGCGTAGAGGGCTGCGGGCTGATCGGGGTTTTCCCCGTAGCGCAGGCCCTTTTCCTCGCCGTCCAGCGTCCACACGCGTTTTTGGAACACGAGTTTTTCGTCGCCAAGAATGATGGTCATGGTTTCGGGAAAAGCGTCCTTGCGGACGGTGCTGTACATGGCCTTGAGATCCGACATGCTTGCCTCCAGATGTTCGCCGGTCAGGTAAGGGTTTTGCATAGCACAGAACAGACCGCCCCACCAGCCTAAATCAGCCTGCCGCGCGGCGCGCCGGGGGCTTTGCCGCTCGGACAGCGCCGCCTGCGCGTTGACGAAACACAGGTCAGGCCCTACATTGCCTTGTCGCCCAGGATTCACAAGACAGGTTGGCGCCCCCCGGCGCGCCCTGCACTTATCAGCGGAGGATATATGGAAAAACTGCTTGCCCGGCTGGCGCAGCAACTGGATACGATCGACGAAGCGTCCCTGATGTCGCTGTGGAGCAAATACGCCACCGTAAGCAGCCGCTTTGAGCCCACAAAAAAATGGGAAGAGGCGACGCTCATCTTTTCCCTGATTCAGGCCAAGCGCTGGAAAAACCAGCTTTTCAACTATCATTGGTCGCGTCAGAGTCAGGGGCGCGAGGGCCTTGCCCCGCAATTGCCCGGTCTTGCACCCGAATTTTCGCTGGAGACGCCGCAAAAAGAGGCCCCAGAGCAACGCTGCCGCGTTCTGAAGTTCCACCCTCTCAAAGGGGATGGCGAAGACGACAAGGCATAGCTGATCCGTCCGCAGCCCCGGCGGCCACGACCGCCCATGCCTGCAAAGCATGCGGGAAAGCGCCCGGGTGGCCGCAACCGGAAGCCGTCATATTTTCCGGCGCAGTCCCCTTGCCCCATGCCCTGCGTACGGTAGTATGCCGTTGGGGACATTTGACTTGCATTTGCATCCGAGATAGGTACCATGAAAGGCTTTGCGTCCTGCTTTCGGCAGTTTGACAAGGCGGTAACTTATCGCGCCTGAGGGCGCGTAACGCTTCCTTATGACAGTACGCCCCCCTGCGGCGGCGTTTCAGGCAGGTAAAATCATGGCGAATACGGTCATCATCGGCGCACAGTGGGGCGACGAAGGCAAAGGCAAAATCGTTGACATGCTGAGCGCCCAAAGCCGGGCCATTGTCCGTTTTCAGGGCGGCAACAATGCCGGACACACCATCAAGGTACAAGGCGAAGAAACCATCCTTCACCTTATCCCTTCGGGCATTCTGCACGCGGACAAAATGTGCCTCATAGGCAACGGCGTGGTGCTTGACCCGCACGTTTTTCTTGAAGAGGCGGACCACCTGGCCGCCAAGGGCGTGGACGTTTCTCCGGCCAGGCTCGGCATCAGCAAAAAGGCCCACCTTATCATGCCTTACCACAAAAGCCTGGACAAAGCCCGCGAAGCCAAACGCGCTTCACACAAGATAGGCACCACCGGACGCGGCATCGGCCCCTGCTACGAAGACAAGGCCGCCCGTGTGGGCCTGCGCGCAGGCGACCTGGCCTGCCCTGACCTTGTGAGGGCCAAGGTGGCCCACGCCCTGCAGGAAAAAAACACCCTGCTGCGCGACCTGTACAAATTTGATCCGCTGGACGAAGCCGCCGTCTGCGAAGATCTGCTGGCCCTCGCCCCGCGCCTGCTGCCCTACCTTACGGAAGTGGAAGACCACATCCAGAACATTCAGGCCCAGGGCGGAGACATTCTTTTTGAAGGCGCGCAGGGCATTCATCTGGATATCGACCACGGCACATATCCTTTTGTCACGTCCTCCAATACCGTGTCGGGCAACGCTTCCGCCGGCTGCGGCGTCGGCCCCTCGGCCATGCACCG
>NZ_JBAIYW010000472.1:0-2740 GCF_036763055.1 Desulfovibrio sp. 1214_IL3152
TCCAGCTGGCCGACAGCCTGCCAGGCTGCGCCTGCTGCCTGTTGCGCCATGACGGCCTGACACAGCACTCACGCAACTGGCGAGGGCGTAACGCCTGACCACGGCTGCCATCGGTTCCTCACACTCCTCGCATCCTCTTTGCCTTGCGAGGACGATGGCAACGCTTTCGCACACAGGCACGCCTGATAAATCTTTCGCACGACATGGTACGGAGCAAACAGACGCTCCGTACCATGTCGCTTTTTGTATTTGCAGGTGTTCACCGAAATATTGCTCACCTCTGTTCAGTGTCTGAATTGCAGTCAAAGACAAACAATGCCGCGCAGCGCCCCCATGCTTGTCATGCTTCGTGAAAAAGTCTAGACTTTGGGGCCGATACATAATCACAGCACTGAGGCAAACATGGACATTATACGCTATATTCACGCGGCCGATCTGCATCTGGACACCCCTTTTCGCGGCCTTTCGCGAGAAGCCGCCCAGGGAAGCCATCTGGCGCAACTGCTGCATGATGCCACTTTCAAGGCTCTGGAACGGCTCTTCCGCCTGTGCGAAGCAGAAAAACCCGACTTTCTTGTTCTGGCCGGTGACGTGTATAACGAAGAAGATCACAGCGTTAAGGCCCAACTGCGCCTGCGTGACGGCTGCCTGCGCCTCAAGGCCGCCGGAATTCGCGTCTTTATCGCCCACGGCAATCACGACCCGCTCAACTCCATGCTTGAGTCCATCCGCTGGCCCGAAAATGTGACGATTTTCGGCCCTGAGGTTGAACGGCACATTGTAGAAAAAAACGGCATGCCTCTGGCTGTCGTACACGGCATAAGCCATGCCAAAGCCCGCGAAGGGCGCAATCTTGCCCGCCTCTTTCGACGCGATGCCGCATATGACTGTTTTCAGCTCGGCGTTCTGCACTGCACTGTCGAAGGCGAAAACAAAGCCGACCGCTACGCCCCCTGCTCGCTTGACGACC
Source organism: Desulfovibrio sp. 1214_IL3152 (assembly GCF_036763055.1). Classification (NCBI taxonomy): domain Bacteria; kingdom Pseudomonadati; phylum Thermodesulfobacteriota; class Desulfovibrionia; order Desulfovibrionales; family Desulfovibrionaceae; genus Desulfovibrio; species Desulfovibrio sp. 1214_IL3152. Next base: position 971 of record NZ_JBAIYW010000472.1, read on the forward strand.
TCAAAAATACCGGTCTGGACGCCTGGGCGCTTGGTCATGTGCATGAAAGACGCACCCTGAGCCAAAATCCGTTTATTGCCTACTGCGGCAACAGCCAGGGCCTGCATGTCAATGAAACCGGTCCGCGCGGTTGCCTGTCGGTCACGGCCCACCCTGCTGAACCGCTGTCCGGTACTGCAAATCCGCCGGATGAGCACGGAGCCGTTTCATATCACTGCCAGGCAGATTTTGTGCGGCTTGGGCCGGTTCAGTGGACGGGGCTGGATCTCGGGCTTGACGGCGTGGAGCACCTTGATCAGGTGGAAAACCGCCTTGCCCAGTGCCTTGACCAGGCAGCCGAAGCCACGGAACCAGGCTGTGAAGCCCTGCTCGCCCGCGTTCGCCTGTACGGCCGCACCAGCCTGGACGCAGCCCTGCGCGATACCGGCAATCAGGAAGACATTCTGGAACGTCTGGGACATTTTGCTTCCGGCACTCCTGGCGTCTGGGTCAAAGACCTGCGCGTGGACACAAGCCCACCCGTAGACAGCGCCCAGTATCTCCAGCGCGAAGACCTGCTGGGGGAGGCACTGCGTCTGGCACTGCGCATGAGTGAAAGCCATGAGGCGCTGCAGGAGGTGGGGGGGCCAGCCCTGTCCCCGCTGTTCGGGCATACGCAGCTGCGAAAAATACTGGCCCAGCCAGATGACGGCCAGATGCAGGCCCTGCTGGAAGAAGCTCAACGACTTTGCATAGACCTTCTGGAGGTTCGCTGATGCATATCCAGTCCTTCCATATGGACGGATTCGGCATTTTCTCCGATGTGACGGTTGAAGGTCTGGCTCCCGGACTTTCCATTTTTCTGGGAGAAAACGAAGCCGGAAAATCTACCTGCCTTGAATTTTTGCGTACCACTCTGGCGGGGTATCCCGCGCCCAACAGCAGGGAAGGCAAACTGATTCCCGGGCCTTTGCGTGGCGGCAACGCAGGCGGCAGCCTCACCCTTCACACCCAGGAAGAGGGCATTCTCCGTCTCACCCGCCGCCCCGGCGGTTCCGGGGGCCACGTTTCCCTTGCCGACGGACAGGGTAAACCTTTGGATGAAGACGTGCTGCGACGCCTGCTTTCAGGCGTCAGCCGCGATGTGTATCGCAACGTCTTTGGCTTCAGCCTCACCGAACTGGAAAATATGGGCAACCTCACCGGCGAAAGTGTGCGCCACGCCCTGTATGGCGCCAGTTTCGGTCCGGGTCTGCGCTCTCCGGGCGAAGCACTGGCTATCCTGAAAAAACAGACGGATGAAATTTTCAAGTCCGGCGGCAGCAAGCCTCCTCTTAACCAGGCCCTCAGGCAGTTGAATGACCTGCGCCAGCGCATGGCCGAACTGCGCCAGCAGCAAGCCGGTTTTGATGCTCTTGCCGGTGAGCTTGGTGAAAAAAAAGAAGATCTGGCTGCCGTGCGCGGCCACAAATCACGTCTGGAAGAAGAACGCCGTCTGCTTGAACGCCGTTTGAGCGTATGGCTGCAGTGGAATGAGTGGCGGATGGTCTGCGCCGCCCTTGAGCGACTGGGACCGATCAATCCCTCATTTCCTGAAGATGGTCAGGCGCGCCTTGCACGCGCGCAAGAAGCGCGCGAAAGCTGCGAACGACATTTGGCCGCACTCACAGAAAAACTTAATCTTTTACGTGAACGTCGTAATGCCATTCAGCCCGATGAGGCCCTGCTGGAAGCCTTGCCGCCCCTGCGCCGCATGGCTGAACGGAAAAGCGGCTTCCGCCGCGCGCTGGC
>NZ_JBAIYW010000518.1:0-2726 GCF_036763055.1 Desulfovibrio sp. 1214_IL3152
CCAATAATCCCCGATACCTCGTGGGGGGCAGTGCTGCCGGTCTTGCCGCCGCCTTCGGCGCGCCGCTGGCGGGCATGTGCTTCGCCTTTGAGGAAATGAAGACGCCCCTCAGGGCGCCGATGGTCATAACCTGCGCCATCACGGCCTTTGCCGCCATTTATGTCATGCAGGGCATTTTCGGCTTCGGGCTGGTTTTTCCCTTTGGTGAGCACCCCATGCTGCCGTGGCGCGAATGGTGGCTCGTGCCTGTTGCCGGAGTGGTTATGGGCGTGCTTGGCGTGCTGTATAATGCCGTGCTCATACGCATGACCCTCTGGGCCGACAAAACCAGGCTGCTTCCCCTGCATCTGCGGGTAGTCATACCCTTTATGTGCGCCGGGCTTTTTTTGTATTTCTATCCCACGGTGCTCGCCGGTTTCGGCATAGGCGCCCTTGATCTGGCGCGCCTGTCTGTACCGCTGACCGCGCTCGTGCTGTTGCTGGGCGTCAAGATGCTTTTTTCCTGCGCCAGTTTTGCCACGGGCGTGGCTGGCGGGCTGCTCATGCCCATTCTGTTCATGGGGGGCATGGCCGGGGCCTGTCTTGCATCCGCCATGCTGCTTTTCGATCTGGTCGCGCCGGACAGGGCCGCCACCATACTGATTCTGTGCATGGCCGGGCTGTTCGGTTCGTCAGTGCGCGCACCGCTTACGGGCGCTTTTCTTATGCTTGAGATGACGGACTCGTACCACAATATGGTCCTTGTTATCCTTGCGGCATATATTGCGGCCTTTGTGGCTGACAGGCTCGGCAACGAACCCGTGTATGACAGCCTGCGTCGCCGCTGTGTCGCCCAGGGCAAGATCCGGACGCCCCGTCGCAAGCCCCGCCGCCCACACTGTCCGCACGGCCCGCAGGGGGGAACAGGGAGCACAGAGGAAACAGTGGGAACGCGGACTGTTTCACCGCCTGGCACATGAGATAAAATTGTGTTATAATATTTTGATATTATTAAACTTAATAAATAGTGCTTGCACTTTGCTGTGGGAGTGGCTATTTTGACCCTTCAATGTAAATCAGGCCATGTGGAGTAGGTATGACCCGTAAAGACCGCACAGAAGGCATATACAGCCGCCGCGAAGTTCTGGATGAGAGCGAGCGCCGCCAGTACTGCCTTATCCAGCTCAAGGACTTGCTCTCCTATGCGTACCGCTATTCGGAAGACGTGAAGAAACGCTTCGACCGTGCGCAGTTCAATGTGGAGAAGTTCAAGACCCTTGCTGACATCAAGCATATTCCCATTCTCAAAAAGAAAGAGCTTATCTTTCTTCAGTCCATGGGGCCGCGTCTGGGCGGACTGCTGACCAAGGATATTGGCGAACTCAAGCGCATTTTTCTTTCCCCAGGCCCCATTTTCGACCCCGAAGACCGTGGCGAAGATTACTGGGGCTATACCGAAGCCTTTTATTCTGTGGGCTTTCGCCCCGGCGACGCGGTGCAGAACACCTTCAACTACCAGTTGACGCCTGCGGGCCTCATGTTTGAAGAGCCTTTGCGCAACCTTGGCTGTGCGGTTATTCCAGCAGGGCCGACCGATGCCGCCACCCAGCTGGACATCATGCAAAAGCTGCGCGTGTCCGGCTATGTGGGAACGCCGAGCTTTCTTATGCACCTGGCGCAAAAGGCCGAAGAAAAGGGCCTCAATCTGCGCAAGGACCTTTTCCTGGAGGTGGCCTTTGTCACCGGTGAGCGCCTTTCTGAAAAAATGCGCTCGCAGATGGAAAAGAAGTACGACCTGGTCATGCGGCAGGGCTACGGCACGGCTGACGTGGGCTGCATCGGCTACGAATGCTTCCACAAGACCGGCCTGCATGTTGCCAACCGCTGCTTTGTGGAAATTTGCCATCCTGATACGGGCATTCCGCTCAAGGACGGCGAAGTGGGCGAAATTGTCGTCACGGCTTTCAACAAGACCTATCCGCTCATCCGTCTGGCTACGGGCGATCTTTCATACATTGATCGCAGCCCCTGCGCCTGCGGCCGTACCAGCCCGCGCCTGGGCAGCATTGTGGGCCGCGTGGACACCACAGCCCGCATCATGGGCATGTTTGTCTACCCGCATCAGGTTGAGCAGGTTATGAGCCGCTTTGAAGAAATCAAGCGTTGGCAGATCGAAGTCACCAACCCCGGCGGCATCGACGAAATGACCCTTTTTGTGGAAACAAGCGCCTTCAAGCGCGAAGAGGAACTGCTGCACCAGTTCCGCGAAAAGATCAAACTGCGCCCCGAACTGCGCGTGCTCGCTCCCGGCAGCCTGCCCCCGCAGATCCGGCCCATCGAAGACAAGCGCCACTGGGACTAGAGCCGCGCGGCATTAGAGTATTGTCGCATCGAGAAGCTCCATTCTCAATGCTTCCAGGACGCCCGCTTCGGCGCGTAACCGCACAAATAAACTGCGCTTACGCTTCCGGGGCGGGCGTTTGCTCCCGCATCCGCCAGAGCTGTTTCAAGGAGAAATTGCTCTGTTGTGCATTGCCATTGAGAAGACAGCCATTCTCCGGCCTGCAAAAAAACGCCCCGGCGCTTGACGGCAGTTTACGGCTTTGACAGCGGCCGCGGCACATGCCGCCGCCCGCTGCGCGTATTTACGGCATGGCAAGGTTCAGCTCCGCAGGGGCCGGATGTTGCCGTGCCGTTTTCTGGTTTTTCAGCGCTTTTTACCGGCTGTTGCCGCTCGTTCCCGTCCG
>NZ_JBAIYW010000383.1:0-2725 GCF_036763055.1 Desulfovibrio sp. 1214_IL3152
GACCGCCTGCGCGGCGGCCTGCTCACCACCGGGGGCGCTGTGAACAGAACGGCCCTCATGGCCGCCATGCAGAAAGACCCCGTTCTGCGGCGTGATGTGGAACAGACTGTCCATGCCCTGACCCGGCAGCGCATTGATGACTTCTGGCAACAGCAGGAAAGCAAAGGAGCGGCCCTGGCCGCGGCCGAAATTCCCCTCTATTTCGAATGCGGCTGGCAAAAGGTGTTCAACCCTGCGCCGTTCAGTGTGGGTGTGCATTGTCCCCTCTCCCTGCGCAGCGCGCGCACGGCGAAAAACAGGGGCTGGAGTCAGGAAAAAATGGCCGCCCTTGAGGAATGGCAGTGGCCCGAAGCCCGTAAAATGGCGGCCTGCGATCTGGTAATCGCAAACGAGGACGACCTGCCCCGGCTTCACGAAAAGGCCGCTGACCTGATTGAAAAACTGCGCCTGCTTGAACAGGAAAAAAGAGAAGAACAGAGCCGCACCCTGGTCAGGCTCTGGACTCCAAGCTGAGCGACCATTCTCTCTATCGTACCCTTTTCATTGACACATATTGCTTTATCCGGGTATGCTGGCTCTTTAGTTCCTATTTTACCGTAACCGCTTGCTGCGTATACTTTTTTTGCTTGACGCAAGGCAAAAAGTATGGCTCTGCCGTAAACGGTACGCCGCAGGCCAGATTTTTCCGGCGCCGCTGCCAGGTGATTTTATTTTTCACGGACGGCAACTGTTTTATCAGACAAAGGCCGCTGGAAATACTTAACCCTTACGGAGTGCCGCATGCCAGTTCACAGCAAGGCCCCAGACGGTCCCGGCGTCAGCCCAATGATTCTGGCGTTGGAAATCTCCAGTTCCGCACTCCTGCATTACAGCAAGGCCCCTTTTTTGCGCGCCAGCCTCGCCAGCATGGGCGAAACCCTGCACTGCGGGCAGGTGATTCTTCTGGAATACGCCAACAACAGCTGGGGCGAGCCGTTTGTGTGGACAAGCTCCGTACCCAGCGCGGCCTGCACGCTGCCCCTGCCGACACTGGAAGACATGACCCCCCTGCTGGATATCTTTTTGCAGCGCAAAGAGTTTTGCGTTTCTGATACCGGGCAGCTGCCCGAGGGGCCACAAAAAGACTTTTTCCTCGCGCGGCAGGTCAAGGCCGCCATGTGCATTCCCATTGTCCACGAAGGCGGGCTGTGCGGCGGCATCTGCCTGACCAGGCGCATTCCCGATCAGGGCTGGTCACAGGACGATGAAAGCATATGCCATCTTTTAAGCAACATCATGGCTATGGTGCTCACCCACTTTAGCCTTTACGGCAAGCTGCGGCAAAAGCACAAACAGCTTCGCGACATCCTTGACGCATTCCCCAATCCCGTCTGCATTGTGGACATGGAAACAAACAAAATTCTTTTTTCTAATAAAAGCATCGCAGAAACATTTCCCGCATCGCAAAATCCCGAAGAGGACAGCTGCCACAAAAGGCTTATGGGCCGGGACAGCCCCTGCCCCTATTGCACCAATCCCATCATTCGGCATTCGGGCGAGCCCTATCAGTGGACGTACCAGAATGAGGTCACCAGCCGCACGTACACCGTGGTGGACAAGGTTATCAAATGGGACAATGACAGGCCCGTGCGGCTTTCCATCAGCACGGACATCACCGACATACTGCGTACCCGGCACGAAAAACAGTCAGCGGTCATTGCCTCTCAGGCCAAAACAGAATTTCTGGCCCATATGAGTCACGAGATCCGCACTCCCCTCAACGGCATCATCGGCCTCACCCATCTGGCCCTGCAGAGCGGCCCGGAAGGAGAACTCAAGGAATACCTGCTGAAAATCCGATCCTCCTCCACAAACCTGCTCGCCATCATCAACGATGTGCTCGATCTTTCAAAAATCGAAGCCAACAAGATGGAACTGGAAAACGTCAATTTTATGCTTGAGGAAGTGCTGGATTTTGTTCATACATCCGTGCGTTTTGCCATGGAGCAGAAAGGGCTTGAATACCATTGCCACCTGGAAGACGATGTGCCCCTCAAACTCTGGGGCGACAGCCTGCGCCTCAAACAGGTGCTGCTCAACCTCATGAGCAATGCGGTCAAGTTCACTGCCAGGGGCAGGGTGGGACTGCACATCCGCCGGGAACAGAACAACGATGGCGACTGGCTGCACTTTGAGGTTTCAGATACGGGCATGGGCATTAGCGACGAGTACCAGCAGCACCTTTTTGATCCCTACACGCAGGCCAACTCAAGTATCAGCCGCCGCTTTGGCGGCACGGGTCTGGGGCTGAGCATATGCAAGCGCATCGCGGAACTTATGCAGGGCAGGCTGTGGTGCGAAAGCAGGCTTGGCGAAGGCTCGCGTTTTCACCTGCACATGCCATGCACCCCCGCACGCAATGTCTACTGTGAGGCCGGCGATGATACGCATGGCGTTCCGCCCCTGCAAAATGCCGGAAACACCAGGATTCTTCTGGTGGAAGACAACGAGGTCAACCAGGAAATAGCCAGAGCCATGCTGCGCCACCTCAACATTGAATGCGACCTTGCCCAGAACGGCCGCGAAGCCGTACGCATGGCACTGGAAACACATTATGACATCAATGTTGTCCGGTTAAGCACCCATAGCTAACAGGCTATAACTATAGGTGTTTATAGTTTTTCGTCTTCGCGGATTCAGAAGTTCTTCCAGAGAATCCTTGCCGAACAGATTCAAGCAAATGAGC
>NZ_JBAIYW010000111.1:0-2717 GCF_036763055.1 Desulfovibrio sp. 1214_IL3152
CATTCTCAAAGTTTAAGGCACGCTCACTTCGGCGTTTAACCGCGCAGATAAACTGCGCTTACGCCTCCGTAGCGAACGTCTGCTCACGCAGCCGCCAGAGCAATTTCAAAGTGAAATTGCTCTAAACAAGGCTGCTGTTTCCGATGCGACCTCCTTCGGCGTAACGGCCGAAGCATCGCTGCTGTCTTCGTACGTAACTTCCTTTGTCGTAACGGCCGAAGCAATCCCGCCTGGCAGCAAGGTGTTGCTTTATACCCCACCTCGTCCCAACCCGGCAGGAAAAATACCCGACCAGCCGGACCCAGGCTGCGCAGCTTCGTGGCGCGGATTTTTCGGAATATTCGTGCGAGGTGTTACGCATTTTCAATGTCGGCCAGCTCTATTCCACAGAGCGCCAGACCGGCATACGCGCCCCCCCAGAGGCCGCTGTCGGTATCTGTCACAAGGCGCACAGGCACACTTTGCAACAGTGACACCACGTCTCCGGCACCAGCATACAAAGCCTCTGAAAACGAAGGGCAGCTCACGCAAAGAGGGTTTGCGGCCGCCACGCCCCCGGCAATCCACAATCCTTCACGGCACAGGGACGACAAAATCCATTCCTGGCAAAATCGTCCCAGAAAGCGCGCGTACCAACGCAAAGTGGGCGTATCGCGCGAAAGCGCGCTATCGCCCGCCTGCGAGGGATGCAGCATCTGGCCCGTCAGATAATAGTGCAATGTGGAAAGCCCCCGGCCGCAAAGCACATTTTCAGCACTGGCAAAAGCTCGCCCCAGCCCTTTGCACAAGGCCCGCCCGTAATCCTGTTCTTCTTTGTCCAGAAAGGCAAAGGCAACGTGACCGGCTTCACTGGGAACCGCCAGTGGTACGCCCTGATCTGTGAGCAGCAAACTGGCGGCCCCAAGGCCCGTTCCTGCACCTACAACGGCATGGGTTTTTCTGACGCATGTATTTTTTACCCGGCCTGCAGGTTCTTTGCCGGGGAAGATCGCGTCCTCGCCCTTCTTTTGTTCCGGGCCAGCCACATACGAAGCCTGAGCGCCGGGAGGGGTCAAGATGGCATACGCCTGGAGCATAAAGTCATTGAGCAGCAGGCAACGCCCGGTTCCCGCCAAAGAGGGGACCGCTGCAAGGTCAACCCGCAAACGGCCATTGGTGAGGCTTCCTTTTTGCCCGTCTACCGGACCGGCCAGCCCGATGACGACGGCCCCGGCCTCTTCCGGCCGCAAATCCAGCCCTTGGGACAGAGCGAGAAACAGGTCCTGCCCGCTTTCAAGGTTGGCAGAGCTGATCCGCGCGGAACGCTCCAGCGCAAGCGACGTTCCCTCCAGCCTGAAGCTGCCCATCCGGCAGTTGGTTCCGCCCACATCGGCTACAAGAATCCGCTGCATGGCACGTACACTCATCGCAAGGATCTGCCGCCGCCCGAGGCGTCAATTTTGCGCACAATACCCGTGGTGCTGCACCCCTGCACAAGATCGGCCAGATACACGCGACCACCCGAAGCCAGCACCACATCCGCCCCCACTACGGTTCCCACCGTATAGTCACTGCCTTTGACCAGCACATCAGGACGCAGGGCGGTAACAAGGTTCAGTGGCGTGTCTTCGTCAAAAAGCACAACGGCATCCACCCCGTGCAGGGCAGACAAAAGCAGCGCGCGGCTCTGTTCGTTCTGCACCGGACGGCTTGGCCCCTTGAGACGGCGCACCGAGGCATCGGAATTAAGCCCCACCACAAGATGGGTTCCTTGAGCAGCACTCTGGCGTATAAGAGAAATATGGCCCGGATGCAGCAGGTCAAAACATCCGTTGGTGAAGACGATGCTTTCGTTTTTGCGCCGCCAGTCTTCCACCTTTTCAAGAAGTTCGGGCAAGGCATAAAGCTTGGGGTTATCCGCGCCCTGGCGCAAGGCCTGGCGCAATTCGGTAATGCTTACAGGAGCCGTTCCCATTTTGCCCACGGCAACACCGGCCGCGGCATTGGCTGCGTCCATACTTTCTTCCCAGGTCAGACCGGTGCCGATACAGGCCCCCAGCGTGGCAATGACCGTATCTCCCGCTCCGGAAACATCCGCAACTTCGCGCATTACGGCGCGAATATAGCGTGGCGGCGCATCCGGGCTGAACATGGTCATGCCCTTGGCCCCACGTGTAAGCAGCACTCTTTCAATGGCATAGCGTTCCCGCAGGCGGTCTGCCAGATCTGCCCTCGCGGCCCTGTCCAGAGGCGCGCCCTGATTTCTGCCGCAGACGAGATCAAATTCGTGCCTGTTGGGCGTTACGCAATGCGCGCCCGCATAGCGGCTCCACTGCGTTCCCTTGGGGTCCACCAGCACGGTGACGCCCAGGCGGCGGGCCTCGTCGATAATGGCGCGGCACAGGCTTTCGCCCTGCCCGTTTTCAAGCAAGACGCCCTTGCCGTAATCAGAAAGGATCACGACATGGCAAGTGGGCAGCACGGCAAGCACAGCCTGAAGCAGGGCTTCAAGCTCATCGTCGTCCGGGTGCATGCAGCGCTCTTCATCCAGCCGCAGCAATTGCTGCCCCTGCGCAAGCACTCTGGTTTTGCACGTGGTGCTGCGCGAACCGGAAGATACCAGACGGTGCTGAATGCCGGCCTGCTCCAGGCTCCGGCGCAGGTCATCGGCGGCCTCATCCATGCCGGAAAGCCCCACAAGAGTGGCCTGTGCGCCAAGGTGTACCAGATTTCGAGCA
>NZ_JBAIYW010000393.1:0-2706 GCF_036763055.1 Desulfovibrio sp. 1214_IL3152
CCGCCCCACAGGCCGCCGAAAACCAGGAAAGCGCAGATCACGAAGATCTGGAAGCCTTTGTGGACGGTCCCTTTGCCGGGTACATGCCCCTGCTGGCCCAGGGGCAGCAGGCCCGTTGTCCAGAGCTTTTCTGCCAGCGTCTGGCCTCGGAAACAGCACGGGCCAAAGGCGAAGCAAGCCCGCCCGATGACCAGTCCAAAGCGCGCTTGGCAGCTGCCATGGCAATGCTTGTGAGCGCTGTGTGGGATAAGCTGGAACACTATGAAATTTTGGCGGATTAGAGCATTTTCCTGAAAATCCTTGCCACGAAATGCGAGCAGGCAGGCTTTTGCCTGCCGTAAGCAAGCATTTCAAGTGTTAAATGCTTTAACGGCTTGCGAATGAAAACAGCAGCGCCATTTACTTGCCCTGTTGAGCACAGCAGTGAGCGCCGAGCCAATATGCGCTGAAATTACTTCTCAATACGCTTCTCAAAATGCAGACAGCCCGGTTTAGCCGGGCTGTCTGCATTGTTGAAACAATCTTCTTCGAAAAAATATTGCACTCAAGCGCCAGAGCCGGTCTGCGCCTCGTGCGCTTTCCGCGTCCCGATGCGGCACAGAACCCGATCAGGCATCGTCATTGTCCAGAAACACCCAGTGCAGCATGCGCTTGTGTACCCGCAGGCGGTATTCGGACTGCTGGATAAGCATGGACGCCTTGCTGTTGCGTAAAATATCATTTTCCACACGGATGGCATTGACGGGCGGCGCGCTGAGCATGATCCGCACATGGGGCGCGGCCTTGGCCAGCAAGTCGCTGCAAATGTTCCACTGCCCGTGCTCTTCTTCCGTCAGCCCCTTGCGGCAACCCGCAAAAACATAGTCCACGCCTTTCACGGCTTCTTCCGGGGTATCCACAAAGGTCACATCGGTTCCCAACTCGGCAACGATCCTTTTGAGGGGCGCCGGGTCAATGTGCGAGGGCAAGGCCACGCGCAAGCTGAAGGGGAACCATGCCGTGGCCTCCACAAGCGAATGCAGGGTGCCGTTGAGACAGCCAAGCCAGCCGCAGGTAACATTACCGAGATTGCGCGAATTGCGCAGCATGCAGGCAATATCGGCCAGGGTATGCGCCGGATGCGCATCCGGACTGCCGGCATTGATCAGGGGGAAGCTCAGGTCTATCCTGGCGGGGTCCCAGGAGGCCACAGGCAGGCCGTAGGTATACAGGCAGTCCACATAATAGCTGAATATGGGCATGAGCTGTTCGCGGTACTCGGAAAGTTCCGAGCGCCACACGCTGCGGTTGCCCTCATACACCACCGCCCCGCCCAACTGCCGGACCGCTGCGGACACGCAGAGCCTTTCCGGCAACGAATGCTGGGCAAAAATGAGCACAGCCACACGCTCTGTCATGAAATTCGTTCTGGTCTTGGCCTCGGGCATGCCCATGGCCTGCTGCACAAGCAGCCAGCACGCCTTTTCTCCCAGTTTTTTGATAGTCAGTATATGTCGAGCCATAAATCCTCCGTGACGGGCGTCACATACCTTGATTATGCCCAGTGCTATGACCTTAGCAAGCTGCCATGCCTATGTCCAGAAGTACCGCGCAAGGTCTTGACAGCATATGACAAATGCCGCGTACAGGAATATGCCGTCAGCAACGGCATTTTGCGGAACACTGCCGTCCGCCCTGCGTCACTGTTTTTTGGTCACGATGCGGGCTTGTGATTCACAGTGCTTTTCCGCTACACTGTTTTTACTGCTGCAAAGAATACATGGGAGATTTGATGAGAGTCTTTTTCTTTGATCTGGACGGCACCCTGCTTGATACGCTTGACGATATCGGCAACGCCTGCAATGCCGTACTGGCCCGGCACGGCTACCCAACGCATCCCCTGGCGGACTACAGACGCTTTGTGGGACGCGGCTTTGACAAACTGGTGCGCGATGCATTGCCCGCCGCAGCAGAACTTGAGGCCCCGGCCCTGTCGCACCTGGTGGAAGAAACCCGCCGGCATTACGGACGCCATATGTGCGACGCCACCCGGCCTTATGAGGGCATAATTCCGGCACTTGAAGCTCTGGCCGCCAGGGATTGCCCGCTGGCGGTGCTTTCCAACAAGCCCGAAGAGCATACAGTGGAACTGGTACAGCGCTATTTTCCCTCCATTCCGTTCACGCTTGTGCGCGGCGGCAGAAAAGGCGTTCCCCTCAAACCACAACCCGACGCACTGCTGGACATGGCCGAAACAATGCATACATCTGTAGCCCGGGTTCTGTACGTGGGCGACAGTGATGTGGATGTACAGACCGCGCGCAATGCGGGTACAACGTCAGTGGGCGTGGCCTGGGGATTTCGCGGGCCGGAGGAACTGCGCGCCGCCGGAGCTGACCATATTATCGACGCTCCGTCCCAACTGATCGAACTGACGGTGGAGATATAGTCATGGCAAAACGCCTTATTATTGAAATTGATGAAGAGAAGTGCAACGGCTGCGGCCTGTGCGTGCTGGACTGTGCTGAAGGCGCTCTGGCCGTGGTGGACGGCAAGGCCAAACTTATACGGGATTCTTACTGTGACGGGCTTGGCGCATGTCTTAACTGCCCCGAAGGCGCACTAAAACTTATAGAGCGCGAGGCTGAGGACTTTGATGAAGAAGCCGCCCTCGCAGCCAAGGCCGAGCGCGAAGGAACAGCCCCTGTCCACGCGGCCCACGGCCCG
>NZ_JBAIYW010000158.1:0-2692 GCF_036763055.1 Desulfovibrio sp. 1214_IL3152
AGGTCAAGGGCCGTGCTTTTGCCGCAGCCGCTGGGGCCGACCAGCGCCAGCAGACCGCTGCGGGGAATATCAAGACGCTCTACACGCAGGCTGAAGCCTTCGGCGCCGGGCCGGCTTTTGCTTATCCGCCGCAGGGAGAAAACCAGATTGTCCATATGCGGGCCTTGTCAGACACAGTCTAGGGCAGCATGCTCAAAGGCACGCGGTATACCCAGTCGCCGGGATTGGGCTGGCCGAAGCTTTCCCAGTTGGCGCGGTCGCGGTCATATTCCTCATACCGGGCCAGGCGTGATTTGAGCCTGTTGATAAAGGCCGTCTGCTCGCCCACGCTCATGCGGTACCAATCTTCTTCACGCAGCAGCATGATGTCGCTTTTGTAGGGCAGCCCGTCCAGAAATTCTGCCAGCACACCCAGTTGCGCCAGATTTTTTCCCTGAGTCGGCATGTTGGGGTCACGGGCCATGCGCGTGGAGGCAGAGAGCACACCCTGAAAAAAGTCGCGTGAGTCGGTCTTTTTGGTGCGCTCCGCGCTGTCGATGACGGCCTTTATCTGGGCGCTCAGGTCATTAAGCTGGTTTTTGGTCAGCAGCACGGCCACTTCCACGCTGGGGCTCTGTTCGCTTTTGGCAAGACGTTTGAGATCCATATCGGCAATCCACGAGCTGACCACGCTGGGGGCCTGATTTTCACGCGCCCTTCCGAAATATTCCAACTGCATGGCATAGCCCAGGGTGGCGGCAAGGCGGGCGGCTTCTTCCTCTGCGGTGAGCTTTTGGGGTTTTTCATCTTTGGGTTTGGTCATGATTTTGCCCAAAGCGGTATTTTTAACCATATTCACCATGCCCGAGGCCAGCACCTTGGCGACTTCCGCAAACTGCTTTGCTCCGGCTGCTGCCGTGGGCGCGGCAACCACCTGATAGTTTGAGCGGTTGCCCGAGAGCTTGCCCAGGGCGCGGTAGCTCTGTTCGGCATAGGCGTGGTTTTTGGCCCCACCCGGGCTTTTGATGTGCAGGATGGATATCCAGATGCCTTTTTGCCGCGCAAAGTCATTGAGCTCACTGGACCCCATGCTGACGGAGGCGTATTTATCCGTGCTTTTGAGGGGGCCGGCATCGGTAATGAGCAGAATGAGACGCGACGAATAATCGCCCCAGTTGAGGGCCTCTACGGCTTTATACACGCCCGCCAGGGAGTCTTCATTGAAATCGTGGCTGGAGACGGTGGCTTCCTGCACCTTGGAAAGTTTTTCTTCAAGGCTTTTACGGTTTTTGGCTGTGGCGAAGTCGCTTACAACTTCAGCCACATAGCCCAGACCAGGAGTGGCCTGTGTGCTGTTGCGAAAGGCGACCACTGCAAAGCCCACGTTGTCTTCCAGTTTGTCCTGCTCAATCTTGTCGTATATATGGCGCACCACGTTAAGGCTTTGATCAATATACGGCTTCATGGAGATGGTCGTGTCTATGACAAGGGCAATGCCTGTCTTGGGCGGGCCGCTTTTGCCGTTTTGGCTGCCTGCGGCATTGCCGGGGTCAATGGAAGCCACGCGCAGAAATTTCACGCCGTCAAAGGGGTCTTTCATGTCCAGAATGGGCATGAGATAAAAACGTTTTTCAGAAACCGCTCCGGCTGCGTCCGCAGGCTCACCGGCCAGCACGGGAAAGTCGGCTGGTGGCGTTTTGCCGTCTTGCAGCAGAGCGGCGGCTTCGGCATTGAGCTTGTTCAGGCGCACATCCATGTCCGGAGCGGCGCAGATGTCGTTCAGCGCGTTTTCGGTCTTGAAAAAGAGCACGGGATCGCGGCCTGTGCGCGGCGTGAAGAGCAGAGTGAGGGACTGGTTCCAGTCTGTGGCCTTGGCCGCTTCAATCCAGCCTTCGGGGGTGGCGGCGCCGCTTCCGACCTGAAGCCAGCCCTCATTGCGGGCATAGACATAAAAAACGGTAAAGGGCGTCACGTTTTCCTTCACCACGGCGGCGTCTGCTGCCGGAGCAGCCGTAAGGCGCGCCCCGGGATGGCTGACCACCCGCTGGAAAAGCGTTTTTTTGCCTTCCAGCAGCAAAGGGGCTGCCTGAGCATGCGATGCGGTAAAAACGTTTCCGGCAGCCAGAATGAAGAACAGGACAAGAGAGCAGGCCGCTATGCCGGACAGAATGCCGAACAGTAAGTGGCGGCAGGATATGATGGATATGGGGCGCATGCGGGTTTCCTCCCGGACTCCGTTTTGCAGTATGATCTGGGGGCGGCCATGCCCCGGATTGCACCGGGTTTGCCGGTACAGCGGGGCAGATCGCTGAAAAGCGGAAATCAGTTCCAGCTTTGCAGCAAGGCCCGCGCTTCCACGTTGCCCTTGGCTTCCTCGGCCCTGGCGTATTCCTTAAGTTTGTTCAGTGCGGCCTGAGCCTGCGCTTTGTCGCTCTTGAGCAGGGCCTCATCATACCAGCGTTTGGCCTGTGTCATATCCACAGGGATGCTGCCCCTGGGCAGAGTGGCCGTGGGATCGTAGTATTCACCCACCAGCAGCATGGCCTCGCCATTGCCTTTCTGGGCGGCGTCCTCAAGCAGCAGGAATGCCGCGTCGCATTCTTCAGGGCTTGCATCGGCCTTGCGCATGGGTTTGGCCAGGGCCAGACTCACATCGGGCAGGGCTTCTCCGCGCAGTTGTTCGCGGGCAGCTGCCAGGGGAGATTTGGCCGCT
>NZ_JBAIYW010000370.1:0-2686 GCF_036763055.1 Desulfovibrio sp. 1214_IL3152
GCCTGCGCCACCTGCTCCAGCCTGTCGGCGGCCACAAGCATGGCGTCTGCCTTTGCTTGCGCCTCCCGTCCGGCCTGTTCAGCCTGCCCCTGAGCAGTCCTGGCCTCCTGGGCCGCCTCGTCAGCCTGACGGCTTTTGGCGGCTGTTTCGTTGATAAGTTTTTTCAGTTTGTCCACCATGTCGCGCAATGCCTGCTCCAGCAGGGCGATTTCGTCCTTGCCGTCAGGAGTGATTGCCACATCAAGATTGCCTGCGGCAACGGCACGGGCCTGCCCGGTGATTTCTGCCAGGGGACGGGTGATGGACGTTGCCAGACGGTAGGAAAGAGGAATGACGAGCAGCAGCAAGGCCGCAAGAAAGCCGCCGCCATACGTGCCGAGGGTGCGGGTAAGCAGGCTGTTCATGGTGCTGTGCAGCCGGCGTTCTTCTTTGTCCACGTTATCAATATATACGCCCGTGCCGATCCAGTAGGGCGTGCCTTCTATCTTTTCCGCATAGCCAAGCTTGAAAACATCGCCCGCGCCGGGCTTGGGAAAGACAAAGTCCACAAAGCCGCCGCCTTTTGCCGCCGCCTTGTTCAGCTCTACCACATAGCGAACGCCCTGCTTGTCGGCAGTGCCGGACAGGTCTTTGCCGATAAGCTGCTTTTGCGTGGGATGGGCCACGTTGACAGTGCCCTCATAGACATAAAAATAGCCGGAGGCGTCGTCCTCAAAGCGGGATTTTTCCACATAATCGGCGATAACGCGCAACTGCTCCTGCTGGGGCAGGCCTCTGGTCATGGCAGCCAGGCCCAGCGCCGATGCCTGGGTGACGTCCTTGATGCGTGCGCGCTGCGAGTCCAGCAGCTGGTTTCTGGCAACCGAGGTTCCTTCCTTGATGACGCTGCTGGTCATGAAAAAGGACAGAACCGCCATGGCGATGATCATGGCTATCATCAGAGCGACAAAACAGGTGATCCGTTGGGCGATGCTGATGTTTTTGAACATGTGATTCTCCGGCCGTGGGCGGGCAACTGCTCCCGCCGGGCGGCGATACAGGGCTGTTATGGTTGTTGTTGGGGGGAGTGGACGTGGCCGCCGTTAATGGGGCTGTCAACCAGGTTCGTGAAGTACGTTCTTGGGCCTGTGTTCAGGTGCTGCCATAAGAAAGAGCGCAAAAATTTCCGCCGCTGCGGTGAGCCTGACAAACCGGTTTTTTTCGGGCCGGGATGCCTGCGGGCGCAATGGCGGAATACTTTTACGGATGGGGAGGGTCTGGTGATACATGGTTAGAAAAAAAATGAGCAAGCCATGCCTGCACAGACGCAGCACTTCGCCAAGGCCGAGAACAGCAAGTGTCCGGCCTGGCGGCGCATGGCAGCATCCTGAGGGCGTGGCGCCGCTCAGACCGCTGTTAGATAAAAAGAATTATTTACCATACCTGTTGTTGCGCGTCTTCGCAACAGCTCAGGAAGTGCTGCGGCATGCACGGCGTTTTTGCAGGGTCGCGCAGCCGCCGGTCGGGGCGCGGACGACAAAAAAGAAGCCCGGGCGCATGCGCGCCGGGGCTTCTTGTAACTTCATGGCGGAGGGGGAGGGATTTGAACCCCCGGAAGGCTCACACCTTCAACGGTTTTCAAGACCGCCGCGATCAACCGCTCTGCCACCCCTCCGCAGGGTGGGCACATCAGTGCCAGCAATGCTCTAGTAATGCATTCCGGGCGGAAACTCAATACACACGCCTGCAAAGATGCAGCCGTCCTTTCATCCCGTCCTTGCGCGCGGCAGCGCATGTTTTTTGCGGAAAAAAAGACGGCGCATTGTCCAGTCTGGAAACGCGCCGTTAAAAAACTTGCTACGCCGTGATTATTTAATGGCGTCTTTCAGGCCCTTGCCGGGCGTGAATTTGGCAACCTTGCTGGCCGGGATGGTGATTTCCATGCCGGTGCGGGGGTTGCGACCCTTGCGGGCGGCGCGTTCCACAACCTTGAAGCTGCCGAAACCGGTGAAGGTTACGGATTCGCCGGCAGCAAGGGCTTCGCGAAGTGCGGCGACAACGGCGTCAAGGGCTTCTTCAGCTTTGGCCTTGGTGGGAAGGCCAGCTTTGGCATGGATTTTTTCGACAAGCTCAGCTTTAGTCATGATTCTTACTCCATAAAAGGATTTCGGTTTGTTCCCTGACTATCCATATCGGGCGGCACATCGGAATAACCGGGGAGGTGGCCCGACGGGCCTTTCGCGCATGGGGCAGTCGCGCTATGCCGACCCGGGCATACGCGCGCCATGGGAATTTGCAGGCAGTGACGCTTTTAGCGCCGTCAGACTGTAGTCTCATTACGTTAGCGGCGTTTTCCTGTCAACGAAAAAGCACTGAATGCCGCGCCTGCTCTGGCTTTTCGTCATTAGCGGGCTGATTTTTTTTCACAAGCTTGCCCGGCGCGCCGTAAAAAAGCGTGAATAGTATGGTGAAATGATTGAAAATAAATGACGCCCTACAAGTCCACCAGCGTAACTTCGTTTTGGGCCATTTCACGGCCCAGAAAGAGGCTGCCCGTGCGGATAAAGCGGGCCACATTGTCTGTGGTCAGAAAGCGGCTTTGTCCGGTGCGGCATGCCGGGGCCGCAGGGGGCGTCCTTTGCTGCGTTTCGGGGTGGAGCGCACCCAGGCGGGCCAATTCGCCGGCCACCACCTGGGCCGTGATGGC
>NZ_JBAIYW010000631.1:0-2681 GCF_036763055.1 Desulfovibrio sp. 1214_IL3152
GCCTCGGAGGGGCAAAGCCCCGAACAGGCCCCCTCTGCCGCGCGCCGCGCAGGCGGCCCAAATGAAGTCAGCTGACGGACTGTAACAATACCTGCTCCCCCTGCCGCGTGCCATGCCACCTCCCCCCTGCCCCCGGCACACAAGCCAAACCAGTGCAGTCAGGCCACTCGGATTACTCCAGCCATGACCTGTCCTGTGCGCAAAAGAATCCGCACCGCACTACTCCTCTGCCGCCACCGGCTACCGCCCGCCGCCTACTTCCAGGTAATATGGGCATTCTTGCGCGGCGGCCTTGCATGGGCCTTGAAACGCGGATAACCCATCATCTGCGCGGCAAAAGCCATTTCACCTTCACGGATGCCGAGAAAATCCCGCACTTCCTGCGCGGCGGGGTGCTCGAAGGCCATACACAAATACCCGGCCCAACAGCAGCCTATGCCCCTGGCCTGCGCCAGCAGTTCCAGATAGGTGGCGGCAATGACGGCATCAGGCTGGCCCCAGCGCCACTGCGGGGCAACCACCACGGCCAGTTGCGGGGCAGTGCGGGTAATGACATCCACGCCCCTGTCCCAGGCGCGCACAAGCCCACCGGCATGCATGGCTTCGTCAAGTTCCGGGTCGATCCGGGGCAGTTCGCGCATCCACGCCACCACGAGTTCGGCCAGTTGCACCACCCGTTCGCGCGATTCCAGCAGAATCCAGCGCAGATTCTGCGTATTTTTTGCCGTGGGCGCAAAGCGGACCGCCTCGAGCAGGTCTATCAGGTCCTCGCGAGGAATGGTTTTATCCTTGAAATTGCGCACGGAACGGCGCGAAAAAGCAAGTTCGTCGGCCTGACGTGGCGTGGGCATGTCCTGCGCGCTGAGAGGGCGGCAGTCTTCACGTTCAAGGCCGGGAGCCGTACAGGCCAGCGTGGGGCAGAAGGCCATGCACTGGCCGCAGCTGAGACAATACACGGCCTTGTGCTTGTCCAGAACAGGGTAGGAACCCGGTTCGGCGTCAATAATATGCACGGGGCAGACAAGGGCGCAGATGCCGTCCTTGCGGCACAGCTCATGATCAACAGTAAATACGTTCATATATGCTCCGATTCTTTTCCGGCGGGCGGCTCTGCCCTGTCTGCGGCGTCACTGCCTGGGCCGGGTCATAAAAAACTGTTTGACGAGTGCGGATCAACCTTGAGAGTGTACATTCTCAAAATTTGCGGCGCGGATGCTTGCAAGACGGATCACCCGCCCGGGGCATCCACGCAGCCGCAAGGCATGATGCTGCTTGGCGCCTAGATCAGATTAACTTTGAGAATATACATTCTCAAAGTTTAAGGCACACTCACTTCGGCGTTTAACCGCGCAGATAAACTGCGCTTACGCCTCCGTAGCGAACGTCTGCTCACGCAGCCGTCCGAGCAATTTCAAAGTGAAATTGCTCTAACGCAGCGCAAAGGAGGTCCCTTTTTGTCAAAGGAACCTCCCACAAAAAAACGGACGGCCAGACGCGAGCCTACATGCCGAGCTGGCTGAGCATGTCGTCAATAGCGCCCTGCGATACGCCGTTGTTGTCCGGCCCTTTAAGTTTTTCAGCCTTGCGCTGCCGACGGAATTCCTCCACGGCTTGCCGGGCCTCATCCTGAAGGGCAACGGCGTCTTTTTGCGGATCTTTTTCCGCGCCTTCCATAATAAGGCCCGAAGAAAGATACAGCTCCACCACGGTATTTTCGATCTTGTTCAGCGTGGTGACTACCCGCTTGATCCGCTGGCCGGTGATGTCCTGAAAACTCAGCGTGGTGAGCACGCTTGTGAGGTCGTCGCCCATTTGCCGGTTGTTGGCCTCAAGCAGGGCGATCTGTGTGGAAGACGCCGTGCCCTCGCGTACATGCGCCAGCAGTTCAGCATTTTGTTCCTGCATGTCCAGGTGGCGCTCCACAATTTCCATAATGGACATGGTGGCGCTTTCCGTGGCTTTGAGCACCTCGCCAAGCTGATCCGTGGCTTCATGAAAGAGCGCATCCGTGCCGGATTCAGCCGGCGGCTTGCTGTCGGAAGCCGTGGATATCTGCTGATAGATATCCTTGAGTCCCTGGCGCATGTCCGTGCTCAGTTGCCTGTACACGGCGGGCTCGGCCTTTTTCTCGCTCATGCATGCACCTTTACGCCGTTACCGGCGCTGTTGAAAAAGACAATGACAAACCGCCGCGCCGTAGGACGGCGCGGCGGCGGACCGATCTTACTTGTTGGTCTTCAGGAAGGTCTTTGCCCGGGCAGCCTCGGGCGAATTGGGATACTTCTTGATCAGTTCTTCCATCCGCGCCTTGGCCGCCGCGCTCTGGTTCAGCTTGCTGAAGCTGATGCCCTGCTTGAGATACGCGCCGGGGGCGCTGGAAGACTTGGGGTATTCCTTGATCACCTTGTCATAGGAAAGTGCCGCATCCGCAAACTGGTTGCGCTGGAAGTAGCACTCCGCAAGGTAGAACTGGGCTTCAGAGGCCAGATTGTGGCCCTTGTAGTTTTTCAGAAAGTCGGTGAACGAGCGCTGAGCCTCGTCATATTTACGGGCATTATAGGCATTGACGCCCGCGTCAAAAAGGGCCAGCGAGATGTCCTTTTGCGGCACCTGCACCTGAGCCTGCGGCTGGGGCGAAGGCTGGCCCCAGGTGCTGCCGTCGGGAGCCTGGACCGGAACCT
>NZ_JBAIYW010000440.1:0-2669 GCF_036763055.1 Desulfovibrio sp. 1214_IL3152
CCATGGGCAGGGTTTTGCAATTGGCGCGCCAGGTGGCCGGTTCGCGGGCCACGGTGCTTATTACCGGCGAATCCGGCACGGGAAAGGAGATGTTTGCCCGCTACCTGCACGCCATGAGCAAACGCGGCTCCGGGGCTTTTGTGGCCGTAAACTGCGCCGCCTTGCCGGAACACCTGCTTGAAAGCGAACTTTTTGGGCATGAAAAAGGCGCTTTTACCGGAGCCATTGCCCGCAAACCGGGGAAATTCGAGCTTGCCGACGGCGGCACGCTGCTGCTGGACGAAATTTCGGAGATGGACCTTTCCCTTCAGGCCAAGCTTTTGCGTGTCTTGCAGGAAGGCGAAGTGGACCGGGTGGGCGGCACAGAACCCCTCAAGGTTGATGTGCGCGTACTGGCGACCACCAACCGCGACCTTGAAGACTGGGTAAAGCAGGGCAAGTTCCGTCAGGATCTGTATTTCAGGCTCAATGTCATTCCGTTGCGGCTGCCTTCATTGCGTGAGCGTGGCGATGATATCCTGGAACTGGCCGGATTTTTTATGGATATGTATATCCGCGAGTACCAGCTTGCCCCGGCCGTGCTCTCGCAAAACGCCATAGACTGGCTGCGCGGCTATGATTTTCCCGGCAACGTGCGTGAACTGCAAAACCTGATGGAACGCGCCGTGCTGCTTGCCAATGGCCGTCCTGTGGAACCGCGTCATTTTCTGCTGGAAGATGACGATTGGCCCCTGTTTGATGACGACGGCGCGGATTCTGTCCCTGAAGGTTTCGGGGCTGCGGCTGCCGCAGATTTTTCCGGTGGAGCGGCGCTTGCCGAAGAGGCGACAGGGCGAAACGATCCTGCCGATGGTGGGGGGCCTGCCATGTCTTCCTCTCACGGCAGCATGCCCGGCGCGGTCATTCCCCTGCATGAGATGGAGCGCATCATGATTCTCAAGGGGCTTGAGGCAACCTCGGGAAACCGCACCCAGGCGGCGGATCTTCTTGGAATTTCCGTGCGGACCCTGCGCAACAAGCTCAACGAATACCGCGCTGCGGGACATCCTGTGGACTAGAGCAGATTAACTTTGAGAATATACATTCTCAAAGTTTAAGGCACGCTCACTTCGGCGTTTAACCGCGCAGATAAACTGCGCTTACGCCTCCGTAGCGAACGTCTGCTCACGCAGCCGCCAGAGCAATTTCAAAGTGAAATTGCTCTGATTGCGGTCTGACGGCATTGCCGTACTTTTCTTGTGCAGCCGTTGCCCTGATAGGGCAGCGGCTGCACGCTTTTTTTGACACGGTGTTGGGAAAAAGCCGCAGTGGCCCTTCTGAACAGGAGCGGATTCACTGCGGCTTTTTGTTGCCCGCTCTCGCAGCCGGGACAGAAAAAAAGCGGGAATCGGAAGAAAAATATTCAGATCTCGTGCAATTCCCATATACTTAAACTTTTCTAAAATGTTATTCCAGTTTTTATATATGCAAAAAGGAAATGCAATTAAAAATGTGCATAAAGAGTATAGTCAGCAATTACGCATAGTCGCGATATTCAATATATGCGTATTCGTCTTTTATGAAGACATTGTTGACTTATTGATTGCGGAGATTGATAATATACACAATATTTGTGTATAATTTCACATCTGTATTGTGATTATAAATACAATCGCAGTTATGAAGATGTGTTTTGTATGCAGTATGTGTTTTTGTGTGTGAAGTAACAGCTTCTGTAGAGTGTCTTGTTCACTGTATGCCGTATTGTCTTGCATACGGTCAGGTGTGATGCCTGATTGTGCGGATTTTTCGGCGCAACATGGGAGGTATGCTGATGACTCCTGCGTTAAAGAGGCTTCGCAATTCGCGAAAAAAAATCGCACTACTCCGAACAAAAACAGGCAATGCCTCAAAAAAGGAAAGCCCCTATATTCCGGTGTTCATAAAAAAAACACCGGCATGTCAGGGGGAGTGTCCCAGCGGGACAAATATCCGGGGCGTGCTCACAACCATTGCCAACACCGTAAAGGACGGCAGAACCTATCACGACTCTTTCCGGCAGGCTTTTGAAATTATTGCCGCCAACAATCCCTTTCCCGCGGTATGCGGCCGCGTTTGCCCGCATCCCTGCGAATCCGGGTGTAACCGGCAGTACAAAGACGGTTCCCTGGCAATCAACAATGTAGAGCGTTTTATCGGGGACTACGCGCTCAGCAACGGCTTTGCCCTGCCTGCCGAGCCTGTTGCCCAACGTGATGAAAAAATAGCTGTGGTGGGTGCGGGGCCTGCGGGGCTTTCCGCCGCATATCAACTGGCGCGGCGGGGCTACGCCGTTACGGTGTTTGAGGCTTTTTCCAGGCCCGGCGGCATGCTGCGCTACGGCATACCGGACTACAGGCTGCCCCAGGATGTGCTGGACAGCGAAATTGGCCGCATCCGGGACCTTGGAGTGGACATCCGCTGCAATGTCGCTGTGGGCAGGGATATCTCTCTGGACGATCTGCGCAAAGAGCATGATGCCGTTTTTCTGGGCATCGGCGCTCATGAGGGCCGTTCTTTGGGCCTGCCCGGTGAAGACGCCGCCAATTTTTTTACTGTAACGCACTTTCTTAACCGCATAAATTCTGGCTGTGCCGTCGGCGTGGGCCAAAAGGTGCTGGTTGTGGGCGGGGGCGACGCGGCCATTGACG
>NZ_JBAIYW010000315.1:0-2650 GCF_036763055.1 Desulfovibrio sp. 1214_IL3152
GCCCTGCGCCGGCCCGAGCTGGACTTGTCCGGCCTTGCGGCGCTTCTGCGCTCCTGCGCCTGTGAAGACACGGCCGCCGCTGCGGAATTTCTTGAGCATGAAATGATGCTGGCCGGAACTGGCGTGTGTGAGAGCGTACAGACAGAGATCAAGTACGCAGGATATCTGACCCGCCAGCGCGAACTGGTCGCGCGCACGGCAAAGCTTGAGTCCACAGCCTTGCCCCCGGATTTGGATTATGCCACAGTAGCGGGGTTATCTCGTGAAGTGACGGAAAAACTCGACCGGGTCAGGCCCCTGAGCCTCGGACAAGCCGGACGCATCTCAGGAGTAACCCCGGCGGCTGTAGCCTGCCTGGAGATACATTTACACAAACTGGGGCGGCTTTGATGCCGACAGGCGAAGAGCAGACTTCGGCCCGCAATATTTTCTTCCTCCGGCCGGACCGGTGGGGCTGCAAGGCCCCTCGCGGCACAGCGGAACATACTCGGTGAGTTTATGACTGGCAAACAACTTCTCCTGGTCATCGCCGTGGTGCTGATCATCCTCTGCACTATCGTCGTCATCGTTCAGACACGTCTACAGCGGCAGCGGCAGGAGGCTCGGCGCAAGTCCATCATCCGAAAACTGCTTGAAACCGCACAGGAACAGAACGAGATATTCGATATCAACGTGCTGGACAAGTCGGCTGCCCACAAAGGTCTTGCAGCCCTGTTGCAAACCGTTTCACACACAGTGCTTGGCCTGGAAGTTCTTGGGTTTCTTTCGCAGGAACTCACGGGCATGTCCGTGGAGGTCTATTTTCGTGCCACCCTGCCCGAAGGGCCGAGCTTTTACAAATTTCGCTCAACCATCCTGTCCATTGAATCCGGGCGGGAAAAATCGCGGCTGCATCTGGCCTCTCCCGAAGATCTCGATGCCGGGCAAAAGCGCCTTTTCATCCGCATCAAGCCGCCCAAGGAAAAAGTGCGCGTTATCGGCGTGTGGGAGCTGGACCCCAGCAAACCCATGCCCCGCAATACCGCCGAAATAAACCGCCCTCTCCTGCACTACCGGCGCGGCATGGAAAAAGAGTCCATACAGGTGGAAAACATCTCGGCCACAGGCATGGCCCTGCGCTTTCCCATGGAAGACCTTGAGATCAAGCCGGTTGACCTGGACAAAGGTTCGCAGTTACTTTGTCTTATAATTTACTGCATGGGCAAGGAAGAAAAAATCGTTACCTTCTGGTGCACCTGCAAGGTGCTCCACGCCCGGATACACGAAGGCGCGGAGCCGGCCCTTGTGCTCGGCACAGAATTTACCAACTGGGCAGTTCTGGAACAGGGCAAGTCCGACATCCACTGGTTCCACAGCCTGCAATCGCGCGGGGTGTCGCCCATAACCCAGTGGGTCATGCATATGGACATGGAGCAGCGCAAGCGGCTTTAACAGGCTGACGCCGAAGCGGCTGCCCACAAAAGGGCAGGCTTGATAACGCAAATCACGGCATCATCACATAACAGATGCCGCGCAGTGACGGGTTCAGACGCGCCGTGAGCCGCGCAAACGCGCAACAGACCGTGCAGGCGCCGCCTCAAGCTGCTGAACAAAAACAAGAGACCTCGGTCTGGCCGCGTAACGCACGGCCACGCCGGAGAAAAATTTGCCGCCATTGTGCAGTGCTGCGGCCAAACCGCCGAAAGCAGGCGCGGCACGCCGCGCGGCAAACATGGCCCACGGGCAGCATAGTGCGGCCCGGTTCCATTCCCAACCAAGGAGACTACATTGGACGGTGGTTCGGAAGGTCATAGTACCATCTGGTCGCGCCTGAGCAGACTGTTCGGGCACGATGATCAGGAATCTCTGGAAAAAGCCATTCTTGAAGCGCGCGCCGATGGCGAGGTGGAACCCGAAGAGGAATCCATGCTGCTCGGCATTTTGCGTTTCAACGATCTCCAGGTGCAGGACACCATGATTCCACGCACCGACATCGACTGCGTACCTCATGACATGCCCATGGCAGAGGTGGCAGCCATCATTGTCCGCTCCGGGCATTCCCGCATTCCCGTTTACAAGGAAACCCGCGACAATATCGTGGGCATCCTGCATGCCAAGGATCTGTTGCGCAGCATGCTTGACGGCGAGGGCAAGGTCTCATCGCTGGCCGCCCTCATACGCGAGCCGTTCTTTGTGCCTGAAACCAAGTCCATCCGCACGCTGCTTCAGGAGTTCCGCGCCCGCAAGCAGCATATCGCCATTGCCCTGGACGAATACGGTGGAACCTCCGGCCTCATCACCATTGAGGACGTGCTGGAAGAAATCGTGGGCGACATTGAAGACGAACACGATACTCCGCGCGAGGAAGATATCCGCCCCATAGGCGACAATATTTACGAGCTCACGGGCCGTGCGCTGCTTGAAGACCTTGAGGACATGGGCGTGGACCTTGATTCGGACGAAGTGGATACCATCGGCGGCTATCTCAGCATGGAGGCGGGGCATGTACCCGGCCCCGGAGAAAGCTTCACCTTGCGCGGCTGGACCTTTACCGTGCTTGAGGCCGACCGGAAACTGATCCTGCGCCTGCGGATGGAACCGGCAGACAGCGCCGCCAGCCGGCAGAATGCCGAAGCGGAAACGGAACAGGAGGCGACTGCCGATCCGGCCG
>NZ_JBAIYW010000549.1:0-2646 GCF_036763055.1 Desulfovibrio sp. 1214_IL3152
GGCCGTCCGTGGGCCGCGTGATGCGCCCGCCTGTGGGGCCACAGGGCGAGGCAAGACGCTCCATCTGCATGTTGGAAATACAGTTTTTCACGTTGCCCGCGCCAAGGTTGCTCAGACGGGTGACGTCATAGGGCTTCCAGCCGGTGGCAATGACCACAGCGCCCACGCCCAGTTCAATTTCGCGAGGGGCTTCGGCCACATCCAGAAACTGGTTGCCCGCCACACGGGCCGTGTCGGCCTTGGAAAGAGTCTGCGTATCCAGGGTGTAGCGGCTGGGAAAGGCGAAAGGCATGGCCTTGTACAAAGCCTTGCGCTTTGAAAGGCCAAAGTCGAATTCGCTGGGGCTTTCGCCGTCAAGGCTGGAGGCCAGCAGGCTGAAATCCACGTTATGGGGCGCCGTGCGGCGCGGTTCGATGCGCACCTTGACGGTATAGTCGCCCTTGACCCCGCTGAAGCCCACAACTTCGGCCTGGGTAAAGAACTTCACACGCGGATTTTTCCTGATGCGCTGGAACTGGATTTCCAAGCCGCAGGAGGGGGGACAGAGTTTGGGAAAATATTTATTGAGCTGAGCCACGCGGCCCCCAAGCCAGGGCGACTTTTCGACGATATAGACGTCGTGACCCAGTTCCGCCGCTTCAATGGCGGCTGTAAGGCCTGCAAAGCCGCCGCCCACGACGAGAATGGCATTGGACATCCTGGATATCCTCCTGCGTTGTTGCATAGCGGCTGAAGAAGTGACAACGCCCCTCGCCGCGGAAAAAAGGAGTGGCCGCATCCGGCCAAACCTTACGGGCATCGGCTCGCGCCAACTGCCGACGGCCGGCCACAGTTTCCGATGTGGCCGCCTGGAACCGTACCCGGTTGCCCTTGAGACTTTGCCTCACCATCATGCCCGGCAGTTTTCCGGTGGCGGCGAACCGCCTGACGGGGGACATACAAACCGCATGCTGCAGCATTTGCGCGGCGGATGAAGCGCATCCGCGCCCTTCGCCTGTTGCACCCGCTGGCTGTGACAGAGCTTACAGCCAAGGGGGGCGGCCTTGCGGCCGCCCCTTTTGTGCTACATGCCGCCGACTAGTCGGGGATGATCTGGTAGTAGGGCTTCTTGAAGATCTTGGTCTCGCCGGTGGCGGGATCGTACTTGGAGTTCACGAAGCACTTCCACTTGGTGTCGTCCAGGGCCATGAAGTCCGCGCGGTAGTAGAAGCCGGGATAACGGGATTCTTCGCGGAAGGAGATGTGCTGCATGTGCAGGCGCACCGTCCACAGGCGATGGTAGTTTTCCCAGCAGCGCAGCAGTTCGTGCAGGTCACGGGAGGCCAGCTTGAGGGAGTCTTCTTCCATCATGGCAAGCAGGTTGAAGCCCGTGTCGAGCAGAGCCTTGGAGGTGGTGTAGTAGGTGCTCACGCCGCCGCCGTATTCGTCGGTGCACTTCACAAGACGCATCATGAAGTTCTTGGGCGTGATGTAGTTGGGGTTCACCACAGGGTCGGTGGAAGCGTCCTTGCCGGCCATGAAGTTATAGTACGGACGGTAGATGAGCTTTTTCAGTTCATCAGCGCTTTCCTTGAACTCGGGCTTGAAGTCCTTGTGGTCAAGGCACCAGCGCACCATCTGCTTGCCGGCGATACGGCCTTCAGCATGCGAACCGGAGGAGAACTTGTGGCCGGAAGCGCCCACGCCGTCGGCGCAGGTGAACAGGCCTTCAACGGTGGTCATGCGGTTGTAGACCTTGCCGTTGGCCGCACGCACCTTATAGTCTTCGGGAACCCATTCTTCGTCGGGACCGGACACCCAGATGCCGCAGCAGCCGGAGTGGGAGCCGAGCAGGTAGGGTTCGGTGGGCATGATTTCGGAACCGCGTTCTTCAGGAGCGGTATTGGTGCAGGCCCACAGGTTGGCCTGACCAACGCACATGTCGAGGAAGTCTTCCCAGGCTTCGGACTCAAGTTCCTTCTGCTGTTCTTCGTTCAATGTGGCGAAGGTGGTCTGCAGGGCGGTCTTGGTATCCATGTAGATGGGGCCGCGGCCTTCGCGCATTTCGCGAAGCATCATGTGGTTACGCAGGCAGGTCGGAATGACGTGGCCCTTGGCGTAGCCGCGATCTTCGTAGGGCTTCAGCATGGCACGGTTGGTCACGCAGTAGTCTTCGCCCTTGCTGTTGGTGGCTTTGGCCTTGAAGAGCAGGAACCACGCGCCCACGGGGCCGTAACCGTCCTTGAAGCGGGCGGGCACGAAGCGGTTTTCCATCATGGTCATTTCAGCGCCGACCTGAGCACACATGGTGTAGGTGGAACCGGCGTTCCATACGGGATACCAGGCGCGGCCCATGCCTTCACCGGTGGAGCGGGGGCGGTACACGTTCACCGCGCCGCCGGCGGCCACCATGATGGTGTTGGCTTTGAAGATGTGCACTTCGTTGGCGCGCAGGTTAAAGCCCACGGCGCCCGCGATGCGGTTGGGAGTATTTTTGTCGAGCAGCAGCTTCACGATAAAGATGCGCTCCATGATGCGGTCTTCACCCAGGGCATTCTTGGCGGCTTCGGCCACGATGCACTTGTAGGATTCACCGTTGATCATGATCTGCCAGCGGCCGGAACGCACGGGGGCGTCGCCCTTGCGCAGGCTCTTGCCGGCGGCCTT
>NZ_JBAIYW010000038.1:0-2644 GCF_036763055.1 Desulfovibrio sp. 1214_IL3152
CAAGCTTTTCCCATACCTCATCAGAAATGTCATGTCGCCGATGTGCTGGAGTTGTCATAATCACCTCGCTGTGCGAAGAGTATGACAGAAAAAGCAAATCTAAACAATCTCGTGACTACAGTGCCTAATAGCTTAAAAAAGAATCTAAGAAATGCGCGGCAACGCATGATACATTGCTATCAGGTAACGGGAGAACAATGTTATATCCTTGACATGGTATTTCTTGAGATTGAAGATCTACAGATTTTTCTAGATATTGTCGTCAAATTATTTCCGCCCACAATGAAATACACCTGATTTGTACCGCTACCAGAAAAGAAAGGCTTCGTTTTGCGTAACGTGTGGCGATGCCCCGCCACCGCTTGAGGTGCAAACTGAGATAGGTCGTCAATTTCGTACGCCATATTAAGCGGCAATCGGCAGTTTTGGTTCCATCATCCTGCTTCTGACAAACGCCGCTGGTGAGAGATAGCCAAGTGTTGCCTGGCGTCTTTGTCGATTATAAAAAACCTCAATATACTCACTTATATCCGTAATGGCTTCAGCCTGTGAGCGATAGCTTTTGCGATGGACCAACTCATTTTTCAGCAAGCCCCAGAAGCTTTCCATGGGTGCGTTGTCGTAACAATCCCCTTTTTTGCTCATGGAGCAGACCAGACCGTATGAGTGGAGTCTTTCTTGGTAGGCTGCGCTGCAATACTGGCTGCCGCGATCCGAATGCAGAATCAGTCCCACAGGCGGGCGATGCAAGCGCGCCGCCTTCGTCAATGCAGCCAAGACAAGTCCGGTGTCCATACGTTCGGCCAGGCTGAAGCCGACAATTTTCCGTTGTGACTTCCACACCAACGAGAAAAGGGAACTCATGTTTCCATGAATTCCCTTTAAATCTCTGGTCGGGATGAAAGGATTTGAACCTTCGACCCCTTGAACCCCATTCAAGTGCGCTCCCAGGCTGCGCTACATCCCGACGCGAGAAAGATAACTACGCTGAACCACCTGTTCTGTCAATCTTTTTTTAAATTATTTTTTCTTAGCAATACCAAACCGACCAAGGGGGGCAGGTACAGGTGGATAGCACCCTCAGGGCGATCGGGCAGCGGTTGGGTAAAATGCTCTACGGGCTGGCCGGAAATATCCAGATTGCCGTGTCCGGCAAAGCGCCTTTCGTCCGATGAAAGCAGTTCCGTATACTTGCCGGGAGTAACAGCAAACGTCAGGTTTTTTTGGGCATCAAGCTCATGAAAATTAAAGGCAAAAAGCAAACGTCCCCTTTCGAAGGCCAGTAGTCGTTTTTCTTCATGAATAAAACGGAAAAAAGGTGTCTGATGAAAGCTGTTCAGGTGTGGCTGCACCAGTTCCAGCATCTGAGCCTTATCCCAGGCGGCCAAAAGGCTGTATTTAAGGTCAGGGGACTCAGCCAGATGCCATTGCCTGTGGGCGTGGTCTTCCGCATCAAGCCATTCGGGATGTCCAAATTCATTGCCCATAAAATTGAGATAGCCCGCATCAGCAGTAGCCAGCGTAATAAGGCGCATAAGCCGGTAAAAGGCAAGCCCGCGCGATACGGCCCAGTTGTCTGTTGCCAGCGCCATATGACTGTACATGCGCTCACCGAGCAGCCGCCAGATCATGGCGTCTTTGCCGTTGATGCACTGGTCATGGCACTCCACATAGCTGATGGTGCGGTCATACGGCCTGTGGTTGGTCATTTCATACCACATGCTGCCCATGTCGCGAGGACTGACGACACATTTTGCCCAGTAGTCGGGAATGCCCATAGCAAAGCGGTAGTCAAAGCCAAGTCCGCCCTGTTCCGGGGGGCAGGTGAGGCCCGGCATGCCGGAAAATTCTTCGGCAATGGTTATGGCGGAGGGGCATAGCTGGTGCGTCAGGGTGTTGGACAGGGCAAGATACAGCTCGCCGCAGGTATTGCCGCGCGGCTTGCCGTCCTTGTCGTAAAAGCAGCGGCCGACATGAGAAAAATCGTCATCCATGCCGTGATCGAGATAGAGGATATTGCCCACAGCATCGGAGCGAAAACCGTCTACCCGGTATTCCTCAAGCCAGTAGCGGCAGTTGGAGAGCAGAAAACGGCGCGTCATTTCCTGACTGAAGTCAAAAGACGGCGTACCCCATTGGTTCAATGTTCCGCTGAAAAAGTAATCGCTGCCGTCATAGCGGGCAAGCCCCTGTTCGGTATTGGGGCAGGCATGGGCGTGAGGGACATCAAGGATAACGGCAAGCCCCAGACTATGCGCCGCGTCCACCAGGGCCTTGAATTCATCGGGGGTTCCGTAGCGGGAGCACGGCGCAAAATAACTGCTGACCTGATAGCCAAAAGAGCGGTAGAGGGGATGCTCCAGAATGCCCATAAGCTGCACCGCAGTATAGCCGCACTCACGTATGCGCGGCAAAACGTGCGCGGCAAAAGCCGCATAGCTGCCCACGCTGTTTTTATTGCGCTGCAAGGAGGGTTGGGCCATGCCTACATGCGCTTCATAAATGCGGGGAAAAGGCTGCCTGGCCGGGCGACGGTGCGTAAAGCGAAAGGGTTTTTCCGGCAGCCAGAGTCGGGCGCACCATTGGCCGGGCATGACCGTATCCTGTTCCACCCAGCGGGCAAAAGCCGGAACCCGGCGCAGCG
>NZ_JBAIYW010000012.1:0-2615 GCF_036763055.1 Desulfovibrio sp. 1214_IL3152
CTTTTTCAGCGGCACCGGCCGATGCCGTGATGGTCACGGTCAGGGGCGATCCGGAGGTGGACTCAATCGTATTCACGCCGCCGCGGGTGGCAGACATGCCGTAGGCGACGCCAGGGTCAGCGCTGCTGGTCACAGTCACGTTGCCGCTTTCCGTGGTGATGCTGTTGCTACCGCCGTTGTCGACAGACATGCCGCAGCCTTTGTCGCCGCCGGTGCCGGTCACAGTCACGTTGCCATCCGCGGTTTTGATCTTGTTGCTGCCGGAATCGTTGGCAGACATGCCGTAGGCGACGCCGGGAATGCCGCTGTAGCCGCCGGTGCCAGTCACAGTCACGTTGCCGCTTTCCGTGGTGATGCTGTTGCTGCCGGACATGCCCCAACCGTTGACACCTCCGCTGCCGGTAACGGTCACGTTGCCGCTTTCCGTGGTGATGCTGTTGCTGCCGGACATGCCAAAACTGAGGACATCTCCGCTGCCGGTAATACTCACATTGCCGCTCTCGGTTTTGATCGTGTTGCTACCGCCAAAGGAACCAAACATGCCGCGGCCAGTGCCACCACCGTTTAAGATGTGGTTCAAAAGACTGCCGCCGCTGCTGCTGCCGGTAACGGTCACATCGCCGCCTTTTGTGGTGATGGCGTTGCTGGCAGCGGCATTGGCGGCATACATGCCGAAGCTGTCGCCGCTGCTGCTGCCTTCAACAATTACCTTGCCAGCCGCAGTTTTGATTTCGTTGCTGCCGGAAGAAGCCGCGTGCATGCCGGTGGCGAAGCGGTAGTCATCGTCGTCGAGTTGGCCCCTCACAGTCACATCGCCGCCCACCGTTTCGATCTTGTTGCTGCCGGAAGATTCGGCCTTCATACCGTCGACGAACAACATGTCGTCTCTGGGGCCTTGGCCGTAGCCGCTCACAGTCACGCTGCCGCTTTCCGTGGTGATGCTGTTGCTGCCGTCATCGATTGCAGACATGCCGTAGCCGTAGCCGAAGCCGTCGCCGGAGCCGGAGCCAGTCACTGTCACGTCGCCGCTTTCTGTGGTGATGCTGTTGCTGCCGGAAGAGTCGGCAGACATGCCGTAGCCGTCGCCGTAGCCGTAGCCGGAGCCGTTGCCAGTCACTGTCACGTCGCCGCTTTCTGTGGTGATGCTGTTGCTGCCTGATCCAGCGGCAAGAACGCCAAAACTTGCTCCTGTGATGGTGACATCACCGCCTACGTCAACGGTGTTGGCGCTGTTCCCCTCAGCACGCAATCCTGTGCCCGCAGCGGTTATGTGAAGAGACCCATCAGTTACGGTCAGGTTGTTGGCACTCTCTTCAACAGAGTAGACGCCTGCCCCGGCCGCATCGATGTAGATAGAGCCGCCAGCAACATCAATGTTATTGGTGCCGCCATAGTGAGCTAACAGACCTTCCCATCCGCCTTTGATATTCACATTGCCATTTGTCACTGAAACAGTGTTGGTGCTGTATCCATTGACGCTGCCGTCATCGGCGGTGCCGCCATATGCATGAACACCGCGTCCGATGGCATCAATCTCCAGATCTCCATTGGTCACGTCAACGTTCGTGCTACTGTTGCCGCCGGACGAGATACCCCAGCAGTCTGTCTTTATACTTACAGACCCATTGGTGGCGGAAAGGTTGGTGGTGCTGTTGTCAGATGTGCCAACCCCATTCCAAAGTGCATTGATGGTGATATCGCCGTCAATTGCCGTTACAGAGTTGACGCTGCCGCTCTGGGTTTGAATGCCTTGCCCGTCGGCGGCTATGTTGATGCTGCCGCCGCTGATGGTATTCTTGCCGCCATCGACAGCAAATACGCCATGGGCAGCGGATACGCCATCGCTGGAGGCGCTTTGGACATGAACCGAGCCCTTGCCCATATCAATGACGTTCTCGGCCCCGCTGCCCTGCGCGGTCACGCCGCCCGACACGTCAAGTGTGCCGTCCGCGGAAGTGATGTGTGTGGTGGAGCCCACTGTGGTGTTCACAACCCCGGCAGCAAGGTTGATGGTATTGTAGTCATCGGCCATCTGGTCCGGGTCGGCCGAGCCGCTGGCATGTATGGAACTGCCGCCGATGACCGTGTCGTTTATGATGATTTCGTCATTTTGCGCGGACGAGACGACGGAGTAGGCCCCGCCGTTGTTCTGGCCCTGGTGGAACTCGCCGATATTGTCCAGATGCTGGCCGCCATAGCGGCTGTCGTGCGCCGCGGAATCAAAGTTCTGGTTGTCTGTGGCGACAAGCTCCACATTATATTCAAAGCTGTCGCCCGAAGCGCGGTCCGTGACCGTAATGTGAATGAAGTCCACCAGGCTTTCGCCCGTAAGGCCGAGCCGCTGCATTTCAGCCACGCCGTCCGCGGTAAGGCGGAATTCCAGACGGCCGGAAAGGCTGTTAAAGCTTACGTCTACCCAGGAGCTTGACCATCCGGCAGGCAGGCTGACGCTCACCGCATAGGGCGCTGCCGCGTTGGTGCCGTCAAAGTCTGCGTCCCCTGTGGCAATGGCGGCAGGAGCCGCGCCATTTGCGCCGAAAAATACATTGGCGGTAACGGCATCGCCCGTGGCGCCAGGGGAATACAGCACGGCGCGAACAAAGGGACCTGCGGGG
>NZ_JBAIYW010000346.1:0-2614 GCF_036763055.1 Desulfovibrio sp. 1214_IL3152
CCTGCGCCCCTTCCTTGCCCAC
Organism: Desulfovibrio sp. 1214_IL3152; assembly: GCF_036763055.1. Taxonomy (NCBI): domain Bacteria; kingdom Pseudomonadati; phylum Thermodesulfobacteriota; class Desulfovibrionia; order Desulfovibrionales; family Desulfovibrionaceae; genus Desulfovibrio; species Desulfovibrio sp. 1214_IL3152. The sequence continues at coordinate 23 of NZ_JBAIYW010000346.1, forward strand.
GTACTCGGCCTGGCTTGTCATCATGCGGGCCATGCCGGCTTCGGCAGGAGTATGCCCTTCGTCAAGGTCGTGTCCGTAAAGCGGCAAACCGGCCTCAAGGCGCAGGGTGTCGCGCGCGCCAAGACCTATGGGCTTAACGCGCTCATCGGCCAGCAGGGCCTTCCAGAAAGCTTCGGTTTTTTCAGAGGGCAGATACAGCTCATAGCCCAGTTCGCCGGTGTAGCCCGTGCGGCTCACCAGCACCGGCACACCCTGCCATGTGCTTTCACGGAAAGAAAAGTAACCGAGGTCATGAAAGTTTTCGCCCATGATTTTTTCAAGCACGTCCAGAGAATCCGGGCCTTGCAGGTCAACCTTGCCGGTTTCTGCCGAAATGTCGGTGATCTTGACGTTTTCGGGCAGACGGGCGCGCAGGGTTGCCAGGTCGCCGGGGGCGCAGGCGGCATTGACCACGGCCATGAACGAATCAGGCCCGAAACGGTAGATGATGCCGTCGTCAAGAACGCCGCCCTTGTCGGTGAGCAGAAAGCCGTAGCGGCATTTGCCGGGGGCCAGGGTTTCAAGATTGTGGCTTACGGCGCGTGACAGGGCCTCTGCGGCTCCAGGGCCTTCAATGCGAAACTCTCCCATGTGGCAAATGTCAAAAATACCGGCGTGTTTCCGGGTATGGAGATGTTCCGCAAGAATGCCCTCGTACTGAATGGGCATGAGCCAGCCTGCAAAGGGGGCCATCTTCGCCCCCTGGCCTTCATGCCAGGAGGTCAGCGGGGTACGCAAGTCTGACATGCTTTCTCCTTGATCTTGGTGGTTAAACTTGTTGCGCCGCGCCGCAATCCGGCCGGGACGCCCGAAGGACACCAAACACCACGCACATATGCCCGCAGGATACCATCGGCAAAAAACGGACACAAGGAGCGTGAAAAAAATTACTGCTATTCCGCACAGTCACGGCATGCCCGGAAATGACCGGCTGCAAAGCCTTGGCCGCCTGGCCGGCCCCGGATTGTGCGTACCGGCTGCCCGCGCAAGGCAGGTTTTGCGGCGGTATCCCGCTGACTAGAGCAGATTAACTTTGAGAATATACATTCTCAAAGTTTAAGGCACGCTCACTTCGGCGTTTAACCGCGCAGATAAACTGCGCTTACGCCTCCGCAGCGAACGTCTGCTCACGCAGCCGCCAGAGCAATTTCAAAGTGAAATTGCTCTGGCCGCAGGGCGGAACGGGCGTAGCCACAAAAACGCCGCAGCGCGCGAAAAATTCCTCAGCTCGCGAAAAATGCCGTCATGGTTTCGGCTTCGCAACCGCTGAAATACCGGCCCATGTCCAGCCGCCGCAAAATTTTCTCCAGCTCTTCCGGTTCCCGGGGCGCACCCGCGAGGCTTTGCTCCAATTCCTGAATGCCTTCCCCGGCATTGCAGAAAAAGTCGCCCAAAATCGCGCAGGAAGCAATGCGCCCCTGCTTCACATCGAGGCGCAGTTCAACCGTGCCCCAGTCAAAACGCTGCCGCTTGCGTTCGGTAAAGTTGGGCATGGCCCCGTAATTCCAGTTCCACTGGCGGTATTTTTCGTCAGCAAGCCTGTGCGCCTCGGCCATGAGGTTTTCATCTACACTGCCGGGCCGCGTGGCGCACCGCCCGATCAGCGCCGCAACAAGCGCTTCCGTAGTGCTGCCCGGTTGCCAGTATTCCGAAATATTGCCCACCCGTGAACGCACTGACGCCACGCCCTTGGAGCGCATCTTTTCCGGGTCAACGTTCAGGGCTTCCACCAGCCGGTCAAAATTCACATCAATAAGCAGCGTGCCGTGGTGCAGCACCTTGCCCCGGCGCAGCATCTGCCCGCTGCCGGAAATTTTGCGCCCTTCGGTTTCCACGTCGTTACGGCCTGAAATGCCGGCACGCACGCCAAGATCGGCCAGGGCTGCGCACACAGGCTCAAGATAACGCCGGAAATCCACTTTATCGCGACCGTTGGCGTGCTCAATAAAGGAAAAATTCAGATTGCCCGTATCGTGATATACCGCCCCGCCGCCTGTTATACGGCGCACGACAGGCAGACCTTCACGCCGGATAAAATCGGCGTTCACCTCGTCCACAGTACATTGATGGCGGCCCACAATGACCGAAGGGCCGTTCTGCCAAAGCAGAAAATATCCGGGATGCCCGTCTGGAAGCTTCGTAAACAGCGCCTCTTCAAGCGCGAGGTTAAAGGCGGGATCAAGGGTGGAAAAAGTAAGATGTTCCATGCGGCCTCCATCAGGACAATGCCGCGCTTCAGGTGGCAAGGTCAAGGGAACAGCGGACAATTTCAAAATTATCAGCAAAATTACCGGCACATTTCCGGGCCGTGCGATGACACTCCGGGTCCCGCGCGGCACTGCTGACCCGTATTGCACAATACAGTCCGCCCCCTCGGCGGCCGGGCTTCTGAAAAAAAGAATATTTTCAAACTTTCAATATTGTTACTACAGCGCTTGCCAGCGCACCCATATGCATCTGCTGCTGGCGGCGTGGGCAAGCCCGCGCAAATCCCGCAGGCGTTCAACGCCGCAATGCCCCTGAAGCGCGCCAAAGGCGGCTGTCAGCCCGGCA
>NZ_JBAIYW010000273.1:0-2598 GCF_036763055.1 Desulfovibrio sp. 1214_IL3152
CGCATGGCGGCGGCCCCGACGGCAAACAGGAGCAGAGGTCTGCGGGCAGGCAAATGCCCTCGTCCTGGGGCAGACCGGCCCAAAGTTCGTGGCAGCGGGCATCAGAAGCCCTTGCCGAAGATTTCCGCCTCACACGTTCCCCTTGCGGAATCAGACAGGAACAGCCCACCTGTGGCTCCTGTTTTTTTCTGTTACTTTCTTGAAATACGTGTCACATCAAGCGCCAATATCAAGCGCCCGTGCTGTTCACTGTCAGCCTTGCTGCTGGCCGCTGCCGGCGCAGCCGCCGGGCATGTTCCGGGGTAAATATGCCAGTGTTATCTTTTTTTAAACCGTAACAAAAGATACTGTGCCGGGCATTGCCCGTCAAGGCGGTAAAAATGCCTTGGCCGTTTTTTATGACGTTGTGGCAACGGGTGCAGACGTGCGCGCATCGCGCGGCGGCCCACGCCGGGCGCCCCTGTCATATGCACTGGTGATGCGGCTGAGCGCGGGAACGCTGGGGAAAAGGAGGGGAAATCCTGCCGCAGCAGACTGTACAGCGCTTTTGGCGTGACAGCGCTGCTGTGGCGGCAGCTGTTCCGTGTACAATGTTTGAGCGCATTGCCCTTTGATAGCGTGTCGTATCAAGGGGCAATGCGCTCAAACGGGCGTGTAAAAAATCTTGCGCAGCCATGCCGCCAGTTTTCTGTGGCGAGCGGGCGTCCATCGGCGCGGCCGGGCAATTTCACCGGCAACGCTGTTCTAGACAGTGTCGTCACGAGCGCCTTTCCAGGTATCTCTGCGTCGAACTTCGCCTTTTATTCCGGTCGAGTACCATAAGAGTACACTCCCTGCATAAAAGGCTCGTTCTCCTTGATATACCAAGGAAATTCATCTCGTGACGACACTGTCTAGAGCAGATTAACTTTGAGAATGTATATTCTCAAAGTTTAAGGCACGCTCACTTCAGCGTTTAACCGCGCAGATAAACTGCGCTTACGCCTCCGTAGCGAACGTCTGCTCACGCAGCCGTCCGAGCAATTTCAAAGTGAAATTGCTCTAGCGGGTTGCCGCCGCTTCTTCTTCCCGCGCCCTGATAAGGGCCATGGCCCGGCGGGCAAGCTGGGTAACTTCCGGCTTGGATATCTGGTCGTCCGCGCCCACGCTTTCGCCCTTGTGGCGCAGCTTGTCCGTGATAAGCGAAGAAAACAGGATCACGGGCAGGTTGCTGAGCACATGGTCGGTCTTGATGCGGTGGGTGAGGTTAAGGCCGTCCATGACCGGCATTTCAATGTCCGACACCATAACATGCACAAAGTCCGAGACGGGGCGTCCGTTCTGCTCACAGCGCTGCTTGATGTCTTCAAGCCGGTCCCAGGCGGCGCGGCCGTTGGAGACGACCTCAACGGTAAAGCCCGCCTTTTCCATCAGGTCGCGCAGCATTTCGCGCACCAGGGCCGAGTCGTCGGCCACAAGGGCGCGGTAGCCCTTGTTGGTCCAGTCTTCACCCAAATCGTCCAGGCGCAGTCCCAGTTTGGGATTGAGGTTGGCGACCACCTTTTCCAGATCCAGCAGAAAAATGATGCGGTCTTCAAGCTTGACCACGCCGATAACCGTATTGTTGGAAACGGCGGCCACATACTTGTTCGGCGGCTCCACCTGTTCCCAGCTTATGCGGTGGATGCGGTTGACGCCGGACACCATGAAGGCCGTGGTGACGTTGTTGAATTCCGTCACAATGGTTTTGGGCTGCTCTTCGTTGACGGGGTGGGTTTTGCCGAGCCACATGGCAAGGTCCACCAGAGGAATGATGCGGGAGCGCAGGTTAAAGGCCCCAAGCACGCTCGGGTGCTGCACTTCAGGCAGTTCCGTAACTTTGGGCATGCGGATGATTTCCAGCACTTTCGCCACGTTGACGCCATAATAGCCCCGGTATGAGGCCGGGGTTGCGGGCTGGCCGTTTTCGGCCGTCAGGGGCGCGTCGGTAGAAGGCGGAACGAATTCGTCAAGATAGAATTCCACCACTTCCAGTTCATTGGTGCCGGCCTCTAGTAATATATTAGTCTGGGACATGCTGCCTCCCAAAAAAACGTGTGGCGCGTGCAGGACGTTATTATAGCGAATAAAGCCATTTTTCAGCGGCGTCTATGAGGCTTTTCGGCGTAGATGCGCCAGCCGTAAGGCCCACACGGGGTTTATTTACAAATTTTTCCGGATCAAGCTCTTCGGCGCTCTCCACATGGTAGGTGGCGATGCCGTTGAGCGCGGCCACATCCGCGAGCCGCCGGGTATTGCCGCTCTGTCGTCCCCCAACGACTACCATGACATCCACCGATGAGGCAATGTTTCTGGCTTCTTCCTGCCGCTCGCGGGTGGCGTCGCAGATGGTGGACAAAACAGTAAGGTCGTCCAGGGCGCGGCTCAGATTTTCATGGATGGCGGTAAAGATTTCTCGATCCTGCGTGGTTTGTGAGGCCAGCACGTAGGGCTGCGCGGGGTCAAGGGGCAGGGCCGCCAGTTCCCCGGCATTGCCGAACACGTGGGCCGGGCCGCAGGCGTAGGATATGAGGCCGCGTACCTCGGGGTGGTCTTCTTCACCGAAAAGCAGCAGGGTCA
>NZ_JBAIYW010000515.1:0-2576 GCF_036763055.1 Desulfovibrio sp. 1214_IL3152
GGGCCTGTTCCGACATTGACCCAACCAAGCGGCAAAAGTCTGATGGCCAAGGGACAGACGGAATGCCGGAATGCCGTAAATGAGCACCCCACCGGCCTCGTGCAGGGCTTCGTATACGTCCACCTTGATGCCTGCGGCGGCGCAGACGCCCGCACAGGTGAGGGATGACGGGCCGGAGCCGATGCAGGCTACCTTGAGGTCGCCCCTGGGCAGTGCGCAGGCGTTGGTGCCGGTAACCTGCTCGCAGGCTGTGGTGGCGATATAGGTGTCGGCCACAAAGCGTTCAAGGCGGCCGATGGCTACGGGCTGGCCCTTGGCCTTGAGAACGCACTTGCCCTCGCATTGATGTTCCTGCGGGCAAACACGGCCGCACACGGCGGGCAGGCTGTTGGTACTTTTAATGATGCGATAGGCCGCATCCATATTGCCCAGGGCCACCTCGCGGATAAAGTCTCGAATGGGCACTTCCACAGGGCAGCCGCTGACGCAGAGGGGCTTTTTGCACTGCAGGCAGCGCTGGGCCTCTTCAATAGCCATTTCTCTGGTGTAGCCCAGGGCCACTTCATCAAAGTTGGCGCGGCGCGCCTCTGCGGGCTGGCAGGGCATGTCCACCCTGGGAGCAACAGGTTTTCTTTTGGAAGGTTTAGTTTCCATGAGCAATCCTCAGCTGGTAATCGTCGATGGAGACTTTTTCCTGTTCGCGGTAGGCAGCCAGGCGGCGGCGCAGCTCGGGAAAGTCCACTTCATGCCCGTCAAATTCGGGGCCGTCCACACAGGCAAACTTGGTTTTGCCGCCAACACTCACGCGGCAGGCGCCGCACATGCCGATGCCGTCAACCATGATGGGGTTGAGGCTGACAGTGGTTTTTACGCCGAAGGCGCGCGTGGCTTCTGCCACGGCGGCCATCATCGGCACAGGACCGACAGCCACCACCTCAAAAACGGTCTTGTCTTTTTCGAGCCTGTCGCGCAGAAGGTCGGTCACAAGGCCCTTGTGTCCGTAGCTGCCGTCATCGGTGGAGATGAGCAGTTCGTCCACAAAAAGTTTCAGTTCTTTTTCAAAAAGCAGCAGATCCTTGCTGCGCGCGCCGATGATGCCCACCACCTTGTTGCCGGCACGTGCATGGCCCTTGGCGATGTGGTGCATGGCGGCAATGCCCGTGCCGCCGCCCACACAGATGACCGTGCCTTTTTTTTCAATGTGCGTGGGGTGTCCCAGGGGGCCGCAGACATCAAGAATGGAGTCGCCGGCGTTAAGTTCTTCGAGAATGGCGGTGCTTTTGCCCATGACCAGATACACGATGGTAATGGTGCCTTTTTCGGCATCGGTATCTGCAATGGTCAGGGGAATGCGCTCGCCCGTGGGGGTCATACGCAGCATGACAAAGTGGCCGGGCCGGGCCTTGCGGGCAATTTGCGGCGCTTCAAGCACCAGCTTGCTGGTTTTGCCCGGGATCAGGCTTTCCTTGTGCAGTATGGGTGTTGGCATAGACTCTCCTCTTCTGGCTTGGTGCGCTATGGTATCTGCGAATACTCGCCCATGCAAGCGCGGGGCGTGCATAAATGGCCTGCGGGCGGCAGGGCGCATTTGCCTTGAACCTGTGCTGGCGGACTGTGCGAAAGCGTTTTTTTATGTACTGATGTATGCGTGCAAACGCAATATATTTGGCCTGTTAGCGAGAAGATTGCTGCGCCTGGAGCCATTTTGCGGCTTTTTTCCTGTTCACCGCTCTAAAGCTTTGTACAGCAGGCTCCGATAGACTTGTTGATGAGTGGGGAAGGGGAGACCGTGTGCAAACACAAAAAGGCGAACCAGCCCCCCGGATGCAGGGAAGCAGTGATCCATTCAGGGAGGAATGGTCATGTCGCAACGCATCACTGACGCATTCCTGTCGGAAACCGGACCGCCGGAAAGGCTCGAGCCCGAAGAGCACGACCTTGCCGTCATACAGCGGTACCTTGCCGTACTGGAACAAAACAAGAAGGCCAGCCGCGCGGCTCTCACCGACGCGGATATGGCTATGGACATGGCGGGCTTTGTGCGGCGCCAACTGCGCAATCCCCAGCAAGGGTACTCCATACCGCACACGCTGCTGGCTTTGGCCCTGGTGCAGCGTGTGCCGGACGCGCCCCAACAATAATCGGTGTTTCCCTCGCGGGTAAACGCCGTGGAACCGTGGAGCCCAGAACTGAAACAGCCGCCCGATGGCAGGCAGGACTTGTCCGGGACTGTTTCGCAGTGCGGGTTGGGCAACAATCCGCACTGGTCAGACAAACTGTTCAGTGTTGATCTGCTCTAACCACGCATACCGGACAGGCGGCGCAGCGCCGCACTGTCTTCGTAAACATGAAAAGCATCACTTTTCCGTGACATGAACGGGAGCGTGGCAGGTTCGCAGTCCATAAGAAATTCTCCACTCATGCGAAGGGGAGGGCCGTGGGGGCCCTCCCCTTTTTGTAACTAGAAAACCCCCCGCTAGGCGGGGGGTTCTAAAAAGCTTATAGCTTTGCCCAAGTGAGTAAAACTCCTTTTGATTTGTTAAAAAATCTCGCGGTCTGGCAACTGCGAGTCAACA
>NZ_JBAIYW010000438.1:0-2576 GCF_036763055.1 Desulfovibrio sp. 1214_IL3152
TGGAACTGCCCTCTGGCCAGGTCATGTCTGTCTGCATTTCCCTGCCTCCGGCGGCGGAGATGGCGGACGGGGAGCAGGTGGGCGCTGTGGCCGTGTTCCACGACATTACGGAGCTTATGCGGCTTGAGCGTGTGCGGCGCGACTTTGTTGCCAATGTGTCGCACGAATTGCGCACGCCGCTCACGGCCATACAGGGCTATGCCGAAACCCTCACCAGCATTGACGGGCCGCCCGAATGCCGCAGGTTTGGCGAAATAATTCTCAAAAACGGAGCCTACCTTTCACGCATGGTGGAAGACCTGCTGACGCTGGCCCGTCTTGAGGGCAAAAGCGGCAGCCTTGAGCTTGTTCCCACAGATCCGGGAGAAGCTCTCACCCAGGCAACGGGCATGTGCCGTGAAGTGCTGGAGCGCCGGGGCTGCCGGGTGGAGTCGCATCTTTCCGCCAGTTGCCGGGTGATGGCCAGCCTGCCCCACTTGACGCAGGTTTTTCGCAACCTTCTGGAAAATGCGGGGCGTTACGCGCCAGAAGGCGGCAGCATTCGCGTAACGGCGCGGCAGGCGGGCGACAGTGTGATTTTTCGCGTTGCCGACGATGGTCCGGGCATTCCCCGGCAAGATCAGGAGCGCATCTTTGAGCGTTTCTACCAGGTGGAGCGTCATCGGGGGCAGGCCAGCACCGGCCTCGGCCTTGCCATCTGCAAGCACATCCTTGAGCGGCACGGCGGCAGTATCCGGGCGGAAAGCCCCGCCCCGGACGGCAGCACGGCGCTTGTTTTCACTCTCACTTCTGCCCACGGAGCAGCACAGTCATGAAGGAATACCTGCAGGCGCGCAATGTCAGCGTCTACTACGGGCAGCACAAGGCCCTGCATGAGGTCAGTCTGGCCTTTGAACCGTGCCGGGTTACGGCGCTCATCGGCCCCTCGGGCTGCGGCAAGTCCACCTTTTTACGCTGTCTGAACCGCATGAACGACCTTGTGCCGGGCGCGCGCGTTGAAGGCGAAATCCTGCTGGACGGCAAGGATGTGAACCGGCCGGATACAGATGTGGTTTCTCTGCGTTGCCGGGTTGGCATGGTCTTTCAGAAACCCAATCCGTTTCCCAAGACCATTTACGAAAATGTGGCTTACGGTCTGCGCGTCAACGGCCTGCGGGACGAAAGCCTCATTGCGGAAAAAGTGGAGCTTTCCCTGCGGCGGGCCGCCATTTTTGAGGAAGTAAAAGATCGCCTTCAGGCTCCTGCGCTGGGGCTTTCCGGCGGGCAGCAGCAGCGCCTGTGCATTGCCCGCGCCCTGGCCGTGGAGCCGGAGGTGCTGCTTATGGATGAACCCGCCAGCGCCCTTGACCCCATAGCCACGCAGAAAATTGAAGAAAGCATACGCGAACTGCGCGAGTCGCTGTCCATCATCATCGTCACCCACAACATGCAGCAGGCCGCCCGCGTGTCCGACACCACGGCCTTTTTCTACATGGGCGAGCTTATCGAGCACAATGCCACGGATATCATGTTCACACGGCCCGGCAAAAAACAGACAGAAGACTATATTACAGGCCGTTTTGGCTAGTGCGGCTTTTTGTAAAACGGATCAGAAGCCTGCGCGGCAGTGTCCCGCCGTCAAGGCGCGCGTAGCCTGCCCGCGAGACGCGATGCCGGGGTGAAAGTTCTGCAGCATTTTAGAATTATTCTTTCAAAAAATGCCTTGGGCAACTACAAGCAATTCTCATTCATTTCATCGCACTTTTCAGGAGAGCACCATGCAACAGGCCAACTATCTGCAGCAACTGCTTGTAACTTTGCGCACCCGTCTTCTGGTCATGTGCGCCAGCGTGGGCATTGCGCTGGAAGAGGCGGGCAAGGCGCTTGCGGCCAATGATCCCGGCAGGGCCGCCGCAGTGATTGAAAGCGACGCGGCCATAGACGCCCTGGAAAACGAAATTGACGAAATGGCCCTGCGCCTGCTGGCCCGTTCGCAGCCTGTGGCCGGAGACCTGCGTTTTGTGGTGACATCGCTGCGCATGGTGGTGGACCTGGAGCGCATCGGCGACGAGGCCGTCAGCATATCCGAGCAGGCCATTCTTATGCAGAACATGCCTGGTTTCAGCATGATGTCCCACGTACGCGAACTGTATGAGGGCGCACGCGAAGCTTTTGAAAGCGCCGTGCGGGTCTTTCGCGATAATGACGCCCAGGGAGCGCTTGCCTTGAGCCGTGGCGATGACGAGGCCGTGCAGAATGAAGTGCGTATCATACAGGGCATTATGGAATGCCTGTCTGATCCGCATTGCAGTTTAAAACCGCACGTCGCCATGCATATCATTCTTGTGGCGCGTTCGCTGACGCGCATCTGGCGTCGGTCCATCAATATTGCCGAGCATGTCTACTTTATAGGGCGCGGTGAAAGCCTCAAACACAGGGGCGACGGACGTGAAGAGGCGGCAGTGTCCTTGACGGAGCCTTTGCAGCCCGGCGCGTACGAGCGCGCAGCGGCGTCAGGCAGTGGCAACAAGGCTCCGGACGCTTCGGCAGGGGAAAAGCAGCAGTTGCGCCGAAGCAAGGAAAGGCATACCGATAAT
>NZ_JBAIYW010000150.1:0-2573 GCF_036763055.1 Desulfovibrio sp. 1214_IL3152
CCCGCGCCGTCTTTTCCGGCCAGCAGTTCTTCCTTGGGGCGCACCTCTACCGAGCGGAAAAGGCCGAGACCGCGAAGCTGGTTGGCGTAGTCGTCCATACGTTCTGTATCCCACGGCTCATCGCCGGGAATCCAGGGGGTCAGCCGCTGCAGGTAGGCAGCGTTGACGCCCTTGTTGCCCGTCACGTCCACGCTGCCCATAAGGGCAGGCGGGCCTGGATTTATGCTGATATCGGCATTGACCTGTTTTTTTTCGGAATCAAGCGTGTAGCGGGCCTGGATGACAGCGGCCAGGGGATAGCCCTGGGTATGCAGCTTTTCGGGCAGGGCCTCCACCGCGCTCAGCAGGGTGTCGGCCACAACGGGTTTGCCCACGTCAACGCCGGGCAGCACTGCGGGAAAGGACGGCGGGGGAACAGGTTCGGTTTGCAGCCCCCAAAAGCCCACTTCGCGCTGCCGGTTTTTGAAAGGGGCAGGCACGTCCGGAACCGGCTCGTAGGTTACGTCGGCCCGGCCAAGGGTATAGCGCGGCCCTGCCACAAGGGTCAGCGTGACGCGCAGGGGCTTGGCCTCCTCATCAAAGCTGAAAGAGGCAGATCCTTCATAGTAGCACTGGGAATGCAGAAGGCGCACGGCCGTATCCACATCGGCGCGGGCGCGGCGTTCCAGGGCAAGCATGCTGTCGGGCGGCTCGTTGGTGAGCTGCGCCAGCTGGCTTACGGATTTCATCTTGCCTTCAAGGGAAGACGGGCCGTCCTCTACCTTGATGCGCAGGGAATAAGGTACGGGGTCGCCGCGCCATGCGGCTTCAAGGGATTCCTGCTCCTGTGCCTGATCAGACATGGCGTCATCAGGCTTGGGCTTAAAAAGGCCGCAGCCCCCGAGGCACAACGCCAAAAGCAGCAGCAACAGGCAGCGTAATATCCCGTGGCCCGAATTATCGGGCATACGAAAGAACACGGTGCATTCAGAGTGGAAGGAATTCAGGGACTTTTTGGAGGGTACAACACACATGGCGACAATATACGCCCTATGCGCGGCCTTAGCAAGAAACATTCGCATAATATATATCTGTATTGCGGGCTGTATTGCGAGCAAAACCGTATGGCTGCGGCCAGCGCACGTTCCATTGCTTGGCAAAGCGGCGCGCCCCTGCTACTACTTGTGCCATGCCCGGCGTCTGCCGGAACCCGCCGCGGGTTCCACCTGGCGGCAACGTATGGAGAACATGTATGAATTACGATCTCTGCCTGCATATTGACAGCAATGAGCCTGCCATCCTGAAACTGGTGCTGAAAAATGCGGCCAATTATATCAAGGGGCTGCCCGGCGAACGCTTTCAGCTCGTGGTGGTTGCCAATGGCCCTGCCGTTAATCACTTTACCCGCAAAAACGAAGAATTCCGTGCAGTGGCCGCGCCCCTCCAGGATCAGGGGCTGCGTATCCTGCTTTGCGCCAATGCCTTGGCCGACAACAATATAAGCCACGAGGACATCTGGCCCGGCTGTGATGTTGTCCCTGCCGGTCTGGTGGAAATAGTGCGCCTGCAGCGCGAAGGCTTTGCCTACATCAAGCCCTGACGCTTCAGTGTCGACTAGGGCAGATTAACTTTGAGAATATACATTCTCAAAGTTTAAGACACGCTCGCTTCGCTGCTTAACCGCGCAAGCAAATAGCTCTGCTGTCTTCGCGGCAGTCGTTGGCGAGCCTGCGAGCCTTACGAATGGCGACAGTGGTTGTGTGGAAACAAACCGCTCGTTACACATGGTGTCTGCAAGCGTAATTTCCCGCGTTACAACTCCTGAAGCATCCGTAACTTCCTTTGCCGTAACGGCTGAAGCTGCGCTTGCATCTTTGCGGCGGGCGACTGCCCACGCAGCCGCCAGAGCAATTTCAAAGTGAAATTGCTCTGGCGCAGGTTCACCCTGAAACGCAGTCCGTTTCCAAAGTTGTTTGACGCTCCTTCCGGCTCCCGGCCTCGCAAACAACCCGCGCTGCCGTCTTTATGCACGGTTTTCGCGTATTGGCGAAAGCTGTGCCTGCCCCGCCCGCAACATATGCGCGCGAACTGCCGAAGCGTTCGCAAATTCAACGTGCCTGACGCCCGGTAATCCGTCATGCCCGATGTGCGGCCCATGCGCAGATACGGCGCACAGCCGGAAAACGCCCGGAATACGGCCGGAATACGGCCGGAATCACGGACGTCCGCCCTATTCCACGACAAAATCCGTAAAGAACACCCGGATAACGCGCTGCGCGCCCAAAATCTGGTTGATGCGCGCCGCCACTTCGGCCTTGAGCAGCACCTTGCCGTCAGGGGTGGCTATATCGGCATAACTCTTGCCTGCCAGCAACATGATGATGGCATCCCGGATACGGGCATTATTGGCCTGAAGGGCCGCCGACACGTCGGCGTTCACCTCCACTTCCATGCCCATCTTGAGATAGCGCCGCCCCGAAGCGTCCGCCAGATTGACGGTAACAGGGGGCAGCGGCAGCACCATGCCCCCGCTGCGGGGCAGGTCGCTCTGCCGTTCAATGCGTACATCCGAACCCGGGGCAGACTGGCCGCCG
>NZ_JBAIYW010000076.1:0-2567 GCF_036763055.1 Desulfovibrio sp. 1214_IL3152
CAGGCTTCTGCTGCGGCGAGGGCTCACGGGCAACACTCCGATGCCTATAACGACCGCATGCAGGGAATGCAGCGCGAATCCACCGAAAGCAACGGGTGGGACGTGTTGCGCGGCAACAGCCAGGGTGCGGCAGCACAGGCGGCGGCCGGTCCCAACATACCCATGCCTGAGGGCTTTGATGCCGACGAGTTTTTGCGCGGAGCCAAAATGGCGTATACCCGCCTGCAAAACTCCTGGGACAAGCGCGATATGGACGATATCTCTCAGTTCACCAGTTCCGCGGTACAGCATGCCGTTCGCGAACAGATGGAAGCCGACCCCAACCCGAGCAATACCGAAATACTGCTGGTGAACGCCCAGTTGCTTGGTGTGGAAAATGAAGGCAACGAGCAATTCGCCCAGGTCTTTTTTGACGTGCTGATGCGCGAAAGCCCCGATCAACAGGCCCCGTCCACTGTGCGCGAAGTATGGCACTTCATGCGCCCGGTGCAGGGCGGCAGTTGGAAGCTGGACGGCATTCAGCAGGTAGAGTAACGTACCGATACCGCACTGGCGGATACACCTTATGTATACACTGTGCCGGAAGCCTTTGGCTTCCGGCTTGTTTTTGGCAACACTGGAGAATTTATGAAAAATTATGTCAAAAAGCACGACAAGCTCATGAAATATCTGCAAATGACCATTGAAAGCGCCAGTCCTGAATTCGCCCGCGTGACCATGCCCCTTACCGAAAACCACAGAAACGGCATGGGCTGCGCCCACGGCGGAGCCATTTTTGCCCTGGCGGACGTGGCCTTCGGCGCGGCAGCCAATGCGGGCAAAGACACGGGCGTGGTCAGCCTGTCCACCACCATCGAATTCCTGCGGCCCGGCAAAAGCGGCCCCCTGGCGGCCGAAGCGTATGTGGTTCGCCGTGGGCAACGCATACAAAGCTATGACATCAAGGTCTTTGACGGCTCCGGCGAACTTATCGCCAAATGCATGGCCGCAGGATACCAGACAGACATCCAACTGCCGGAATAGCACCTTCCGGACGCGCCATTTCCCGGCGGCTGCAACGGCAGCCCCGCCAACGAGGCGTAAGCGCAGACCGCTTGCGCCTTTGTCGTTTAGCGCAGATTAACTTTGAGAATATACATTCTCAAAGTTTAAGGCACGCTCACTTCGGCGTTTAACCGCGCAGATAAACTGCGCTTACGCCTCCGTAGCGAACGTCTGCTCACGCAGCCGGCAGAGCAATTTCAAAGTGAAATTGCTCTAGCGCAAGACGCAAACCGCACAAAAAATACCGGCCCGGCGCATATGCGTTCCGGGCATGACGCCCGAGGTGCCGGGCCGGACTTGCGCGTCTGCACCGGGCGCAGCGCACCATCTTTCAAAGGCTGCGCAACAGGGCAGCCAGCCTGCACTGTAAATTTAAACGGGCAGCTTAAACGCCTTCCGCCATATGCGACAGCTTCCATTTCCTTCCGGCCCATCGTATACTGCTGTCAGGCCGCCAAGTCAGTGCGGTCCACCAATGCCGCCATTCTGCCGCGCACAGCAACAAACTCAAACTGCAAACGACACCACGCCATTGCGGCCAAGACTGAAGCAGCCCCCAGTCACGCAGACATTCTGCCTGTGGGCGGCCTTAACGCATTTCGTGGCAGATATTGCCCGGCAAAACGCCTGCGCCCGGTACAGGCATCACCGGAAAGGAGAACGTCATGGCAAGCGGTTGGGCTGGCGACAGCGCCGTACAGGACCAGATTCAGGACTCCATCAATGATGAGGTTGCACGCGCCCGGCGTAATCTGCCCAAGGGCGAAAGCCTGACCCACTGCGAGGAATGCGGTGAGGAAATACCTCAGGCCCGGCGCGATGCCCTCCCCGGGGTGCGCCTTTGCATCGTCTGTCAGCAAGAGGCCGACAAGGAACAGCAGACCGTTGCTCTTTATAACCGGCGCGGCAGCAAGGACAGCCAACTACGGTAAACGAGCCTTTGCGGGGGGCGGCCACGATGCTTAACCGCGCAAGTAAATTGCGCTTGCATCTTTGCGGCGGGCGACTGCTCACGCAGCCGCCAGAGCAATTTCAAAGTGAAAGTGCTCTAAAACGCTGACAGTTGCGCGCCTTTGCGTTACCGTGCTGTGCATGAAGCACTTTTTCAGCGATTTTTCCCAGATTCAACGCCACCTTGACGGCCTGGGGCTTTTTCATATGGACATGGGCCTTGACCGCATGCGGCGCGCTCTGTCCCATCTCGGCCTTGATCGCCCGCCCTTTGTGACGGTGCAGATTCTGGGTACCAACGGCAAAGGCTCCACCGCGGCCTTTCTTTCATCCCTTTGCCGCGCCCACGGTCTGCGCACGGGCCTGTATACCTCGCCGCACTTTGTCAGCCCCACGGAACGCATCCGCATTGATGACCGCCCCTGGTCGCAAAACCTGTGGCCCGCCCAGGCTGACAAGATCATGAATGCCGTGCCGGAGCTGACCTATTTTGAATTTCTTACGGTGCTGGCCCTGCTGGCCTTCAGGCAGGAGCAGCTTGACGTGGCCGTGCTGGAAGCCGGGCTCGGCGG
>NZ_JBAIYW010000591.1:0-2562 GCF_036763055.1 Desulfovibrio sp. 1214_IL3152
GCTGCGGGCCGGGGCAACCACGGCCGCGCTGCGCCCGGTCAGACGCGCTACAAGCGGATGTCTATCACGGCCTTGCTGCGCAACTGACCAGTATAGTCGTCAAAACGTTCCAGAGCCTTGGGCTGCCGCAAAATGGCGTCAATCTGCGGCTTGGCCTCTTCAAGGCTGAGCATTTTCATGCCTCCCCCGCCGGGACGGAAAAGGTGCACCTGGGCCTTATGCCCCTGCAGATCAAAAAGCTCCGTCACATCGCCCGGCTTCATCTTGGTGAGGCGCCCTTCCCATTCGGGATTCAGGCGGTCCCATTCCACCGGTCCCATATCACCGCCCTTTTCCTTGTTGGGCGCGATGGAATACTTGCGCGCGGCTTCTTCAAAAGTCAGCGAGCCGGAGCGGATCTGGGCGGCAATGGAAGCGGCGTTCACCTTGGGCGAGTAGACCATAACCCCCATGTGCAGACCGGTGCGGTCATACATGGTGTCTTTATGGGCCTCGTAATAGGCGCGGATTTCCTCGGGGGTGACCACAACCTTGCGGCCGACCTCCATGCTCATGATCTTTTGCCTCAACAGGCTTTTTTCAATATTTCCACGAAGTTCAGCAACACTGCTTTTCTGTTTGGCAAGCTGTTCCTCAAACTGCTGTTTGGTCATGTTGCGACCCTGCATGAGTTTGGCAATCTCGTTGTCAATATCTGTGGGTGATACGCTGACCTTCAGCCTTCTGGCTTCCTGGGCAATGAGGATATCCATGATCATCATGTCCAGAACCTTGCGGAAAACAGCGTCCACCTGCTTGGCGTCAGCGGGATTATCCGGGTTGAGTCTGGCGCGCGCCAGATCGGGCAAGGCGTTTTTTTGCAAATCAAACATGGTAATGACCTGCCCATTGACCACGGCGGCCACTTTATTGAGCTGGGCGGCCTGTACGCCGCATGCGGCCAAAAGCATGACCGCCAGCAGCAAAACAAGTGTCTTCCTCACAGGTTTCTCCCTCATGTAAGACGCAGTGCGCCTGTTTATCCTTAGATTTTTAGCTCAAAACAGCGCGACATGCAATGTCTGCCCGGCAGGCACGAGGCCAGGCCCGCGCCGCAAGGCAGCCTCACTGCAAACTGCTCTGACGGCCACACAAGCAGCCGTCCGCCACAAAGGTGCAGACCCGGCTTCGCTCATTGCCGAAGGGCTTAGAGCATTTCCACTTTGAAATTGCTCTGGCGGCTGCCGGAGCAGACGCCCGCAGCGAAGGCGTAAGCGCAGCTTCATCCGTTACGACAAAGGAAGTTACGGATGAAGACAGCAGAGCATTTGTTTGCGCTGTTAAACGCCGTAGTGAGCGCCTTAACGTATGGAAAACATACTACATCACAATAAAAGCACCGTGTACGGGCAGCAGTGCTGAAACGCCCGGGCGCGGTTCACCCGCCGTTGGCCGGGTACAGGCTCTGCCTCGCTTACATTCCCTGACCGGGGTTTTCCGTAGTGGGACGGCCCTGGCCTTCTGGTTCTTCCGGTTCTTCCGGCCCGGCCTGATTTTCACTCTCGCCCTCTTCGGCAGGCACAGCTTTGCCGCCAGATCCATTGTCGTCGGAAGAACCGCTGGAAGCGCCTTCACGCGCGGGGGTTCGAGCCGAGGGCGGGGTGAGCAGGTCAGCGGCAAGGTCTGGGTTCACGCGCACCTGGGCGCGTGACAGGGCGGCAGTGAGCCAACGCTCGAAAGCCGCTTCTTTCTCCCGCTCGCGCAGGATATTTTCTATAAGAGGATATGCCTCGGCCACGCTCATAACATGGGCCGCATTGCGCCGCGCCAATGCCAGCCCCAGCCAGCGGTCGCCCTCCTGCCGTGGCGGCAGGCATTGCCCAGGGGCGAGCTTTTCCAGACCTTTCTGCGACTCTTTCGGCAGTTGGGCCGCACCGGCTTCAACGCACTGCAAAAGAACTTCGCCGGCCAGTTCTTCACGAACCGGTCCCACTGAGGCAAAAGACGCGCAAAAACTGTCCACCCCCTGTCGGTCTGGGGCAGAAATCAAACAAATGTCCAGCGTTTCAGGTAAGTTGAATTCCGCTTCGTGTTTCTTGTAATAGCCGCGCACATTGTCCAGAGAAATACGGATGCCGGGCAAAAGAACGCGCTTTTCAAAGCTCTGCATGGCGAGATGGTCGCGCATAAGCAAGCGCCACTCATTGACATCCAGCGACTCCTCGGCAAGAAAGCGCGCCAGTTCCTCTTCACCGCCATAATCCGCCCTCACATGCGCCACGGCGGATTCCACTGCGGAATCGGTGACGGGAATCTGCAGATTGCGCAATTCCTGATTTACCAACGCGTAAATGATAAGTGTGCCAAGCGCGTCGCCATACTGGCGCTTCATGTTTTCCAGCGAAGGCCGCTGCATGGTGTCCAGCGCCGCAGAGCGGCCGTCCAGCAGGGCCTGCACGGTGCGCAGGTAAATGGGGTCGCCGTTGACCGTAGCCACAACGCCTTCGGGCAGACGTCCTTCAAGGCAGCCGCCCAAAAACAGACAGCAGACAAGAAGCACCGGGCCGATCAGGGCAGGCCGGC
>NZ_JBAIYW010000509.1:0-2559 GCF_036763055.1 Desulfovibrio sp. 1214_IL3152
GCTGGCACAAGGCCGACCGCATGGGCGTGAGCGTGGCCGTGGCCTACGACAGCCGCGCCGACGACTTTTTTTCCTACAGTCAGGACGAACTGCCGGCGCTGTTTGAACGCATGCGGGCTGCGGGCCTTGTGGTGGGTTTCAACAGTCTGCGTTTTGACTATGCCGTGCTGACGCCCTTTGCGCCGTTTGACCTGCGCGGCCTGCCGACTCTGGACCTTTTGCAGCGGGTAAAGGAGCGGCTGAGCTACCGCATATCGCTGGACAACCTCGGTCAGGCCACCCTGAATGAGCCTAAAAGCGCCGACGGCCTGCAGGCCCTGCGCTGGTGGAAAGAGGGCAAGGTGGACGAGATCGCCGCCTATTGCCGCAAGGATGTGGATATGACCCGCCGCCTCTACCTCTACGGCCTTGAGCACGGGCATCTGCTCTTCACCAACAAGGCGGGCGCGCGCGTGCGCGTTCCCGTCAGCTTTGCGCCCCGGCAGGCCGGACATGGAAATACTTGAGGAACTGGGCGAGAGCCAGGCAGTCAGCGCCTGAAACCGCCCCTTCTTCAAGACGCCGCCCCGGCCTGGCCCAAGACACCGCCCGGCGGTCAAAACCAAGGCAGCGAGAGCACTTCAGGGCCAGATACCGTAAAAAACACTGTTGCTCCGACAAAGGCAGAACCCCGGCCTTGCCGGGGTTCTGCGTATCCTGCCTGTATATATCTGCCTGCACATCTGGGCGTTAGAGCAATTTAACTTTTAAATTGCTCGGACGGCTGCGTGAGCAGACGTTCGCTACGGAGGCGTAAGCGCAGTTTATCTGCGCGGTTAAACGCCGAAGTGAGCGTGCCTTAAACTTTGAGAATGTATATTCTCAAAGTTAATCTGCTCTAGAGCATTTTACCTTTGAAAAAGTGTAAATGCTCTACATCTAGACAGTGTCGTCACGAGCGCGCACAATGTGGCGTGGATTCAGCTGAAAATCACATTTTCCGGCTGAATGAAAACTTTGAAATGTGAAGTAGTTCAAAGTTAATCTGCTCTGGACTGCCGGTGAACCTGCCAATGTGGCCCCTGTACGGACGCTTGGGCTTCTGGCGGCTGCATGGCCGGATTATTTGAGTTTTTTCAGGGTTTTTTCCATACCTTCGGGCAAGGGGTAGCAGTGCTCTTCACCGGGAAAAGCCCCCACCCGCACCTCGCGGATATAGGCTTCGATGGCGTCACGCAGGGCCATGTCCACAGAGCCGAAATACTTTACAAAACGTGGCAGCGGCCGGGCATTGAGGCCCGCCATGTCCTGCCAGACCAGCACCTGACCATCGCAGTCGGCCCCTGCGCCGATGCCGATGACAGGTATGGCAAGTTCCTTGGTAATACGGGCCGCCAGCGGGGCGGGAACGCACTCAAGCACCAGGGCAAAGGCTCCGGCCTCCTGAAGGGCGCGGGCGTCGTCCAGAAGTTTTTGGGCCGCTGCCGGGGTTTTGCCCTGCATCTTGAAGCCGCCCAGGGCGTTTACGGACTGGGGCGTAAGGCCAAGATGCCCCATGACAGGAATGGAAGCCCGCACAATGGCCCTGACCTCATCGCAAAATTCCGCACCGCCCTCCAGCTTGACGGCCTGGGCGCGCCCTTCCGTCACCAGCCTTCCGGCATTGCGCACGGCCTCGTCAACCCCGGTATGATAGCTCATATAGGGCATATCGCAGATAACAAGAGCCTGCTCCGCGCCGCGCGCCACAGCGGCGCTGTGGCGTACCATATCGTCCACGGTGACACCCAGCGTGTCCTCATGCCCCAGCATGACCATGCCGAGAGAATCCCCGACCAGCAGAGCGTTAACCCCGACGGCGTCCATGACGCGGGCCGTGCTGTAGTCATAGGCGGTAAGCACCGCAAGTTTGCCCTGCCCTTTGGCGGCGCGAAAGGTGACCACAGTGTTCTTCATTTTTTGCTCCTTGTAAAAAATCATGCCTTGATGCAGAGAGCGCCGGGACTGACGTCAGCATCGGGTCTGACCCGAATACCGGGGCTGGCAAGTAACGGGGCTGGCGCAAACCCCGGATGCACCATAAACGCCACAA
Source organism: Desulfovibrio sp. 1214_IL3152 (assembly GCF_036763055.1). Classification (NCBI taxonomy): domain Bacteria; kingdom Pseudomonadati; phylum Thermodesulfobacteriota; class Desulfovibrionia; order Desulfovibrionales; family Desulfovibrionaceae; genus Desulfovibrio; species Desulfovibrio sp. 1214_IL3152. The sequence continues at coordinate 2,072 of NZ_JBAIYW010000509.1, forward strand.
GACCCCGCCGGCCACGCCAACCTCCAGGCGGCAGACAAGACGCTTCCGCTCAGGCTCCGTCAGGGCCAGTATTGGCCGCCTGGGCCAGCCCCATAAGCAGATGCGTCAGCTTGGCAGCCGTAAAATTGCAGTGGTGCAGCCCCTGTATGGGCGCCAGTTCCACCACATCAAACCCCACCACCCTGCGCCCGGCCATGCAGCGTTCAAGAATGAAATGGGCCTCGCGCCAACTTATGCCCCCCGGCGAAGGGGTGCCGGTGGCAGGCATGAGCGAGGCGTCAAATGCGTCCACATCAAAGGTCACATAAATGCGCCGGGGAAAATCCTCGGGCAGGGGCTGCTCGGGCAGACCCACCCGAGCCATGAAATAGGCGTCGTAATGCGTGACGTTGTGCGTCTTGCGCACCTCGGCCTCTTCACGGCAAAAGTCGCGCACGCCAAACTGCGCCAGCGGCAAGCCAAGGTCGGCCACGGCACGGTGCATGACG
>NZ_JBAIYW010000630.1:0-2555 GCF_036763055.1 Desulfovibrio sp. 1214_IL3152
TTTACGGGCCGCAAGTAACAGAAATGCAAATGTCAGATCGCCCGTGCGCCTGTTAGGGCGCGGCTGGTAAGAAAGCCTTACAGGCGCATATGAAGAACCCCCGGCTAGGCCGGGGGGTTCCTTTTTAATTATATTACCTGAGTATGTAGCGCGACATTTATTTTTGCCGGGCGCTGGCTTCCCTGCGGCGCGGAATTTGCTGGGTTGGTGGAGCTATTTAACTCTGCGTTTTTGGAGATAGTTTTGCCCTTTGGGCGGGGGCAAACGGAGCGACGAGGAAAAGGAGGCAGCGCCTCCTTTTTTTCTTGGGAGTGGTAGTTAGGGTTATTCGGCAATGGCCTTGTCGTCCATGTACATGTCTCGGATTTCCTCGGGTATATCGGCCAAGATCATGGCGAGGGCCTGCGCTAACGGGCCTGCCTTCCTCACCATATCCTCTATTTGGCTGGCTGTGTAATCCAACCCCAAAAGAGTGCTTACAGCCTTGTGAATGTCCGCTTTGCTTATGCCGGTATGCCGCAGAGTGCGTTCCGTCTGACTTTTGCCGTTGATGGCGCACCATGTCTTGTATGCGAGTGGCCTTTCAGCCTCGAAAAATCTGCGGCAATCATGCTCCAAATGGCTGTAGTGCGTAAGGGCCCTTTGCCAATTCTTCTTTCCACACATTTCATCAGCGTAAAAGCGTCCACATTTACTATCTAAAAAATCGCGGGTCATTTCGTCGTTCCAGCCCATCCAGTTTTGAACATGTTCAAATGCCACTCTCCATGCTCTTTCCGCGAAAGCCTCGCCGCATTGTTGGCGAGCTGTTCCAAAAAATCCCCATTCTCTATTTTTGGTAGTAAGCATCTTGTTTTCCTCCGGTTTGTTTGTTTCCGTGAGTCACACTTCGCTCTGTCTGCGGAGGATTGCAAGAATTTTTTTAACACATCGTAAAATAATTTACATTGACTCTCAGGGCCGAAAACGGCAAGCTGCAGCTGTAAGGAGTTATTATGAAAGACGTGTCCACAGCTTTCGGCCTCGCATTGCGGGAAAGCAAGCTTCGGCCTCTGGACTACTGCAGGGCCGTCACCAAGCTGACCGGGCAGGAGTACTCGCCGGTCATGACAAGCCGTTGGATTCAAGGCGTACATGAGGCCCCGGCTCCAGCCGTGGCGCTGGCCATCCTGCTCGGGCGCCTGCCGATGGAAGAGCGCAAGGCGCTCATCCAAAGCCCGCCGCGTAAGAAGTACACTCGTAAAGTGAAGGGGGAGCCTTCCCCCTCCTGAAAGCCTTCTACCAATTCCTGATCAGCACCTCGCCAGCGGCCTTATTGACTTTGTTACCGCATGTGTACCGGGTTTGCACTTCTTCGATCTCAAAAGCTTTGAAGCACTCCCGCACTCCAGGTGTGTCATTGAGGCTGACCAAAAACTTGCCTTTTACCCCGGCCAGCAGGTCAGCCAGCCGTGAAAAATCTTCTTTGGTAAACAGCCCAGGGCCATAATAATTCTCAAAGTCCCAATACGGTGGGTCTACATAAAAAAAGGTGTCAGGCCGATCATAATTCTCAATCACCTTATGGTACGGCAAGCATTCAATATAAGCCCTGGCCAAGCGCAAATGCGCCGCGGACAGGGTCTCTTCAATACGGAGAAGATTAAGACGACTACCGCGGCTGGCCGCGAACCCCCATGTGGGACTAGTTATTCTGCCACCAAAGCAGCTCTGTTGAATATAGTAAAAACGTGCTGCACGCTGAATGTCCGTTAGCGTTTCAGGATCGGCTTTTTTCAGCCGCTCAAACTCGTCCCGGCTGACCAGAACCCACTTGAAAAAGCGAACAAACTCCCCCAGATGCCATTGTAGGCAACGGTACAGTGTTACCACATCCTTGTTGATATCGTTAATGACCTCAACAGCGCTTTCAGGCTTTCTGAAGAGAACCCAGGCTGCGCCGCAAAACGGTTCAACGTAGCAGTGATGCTCGGGGATGCGATCCACGATGCGCTTGGCCAGCAGACTTTTGCCGCCCATCCACCCGGCAAGCGGGGGACGGCTGTTCAACACAGTATTCATTGAGAAACCTTCTATAAGAGGCTCGCTGGCCTTCTCGCCTGGGAATCTGGTTCCTCAGTGATTAATCATTCGCGCTGGTTGGCATTCGCTGCCAAAGTTGCCAGCGCATACGCCGCTTCCAAAGGCACAACTCCGTTACCCGTGAGTCGGTATCTGTCCAGTTTATGGGCCAACCCATCATGACTTCCAGCCAGCGCGGGTTGCAAGTCAGGTTGTGCGGCAAGCCAGATGTCCCAGGCCGCAAAGTCACTACCATCGGGAGGGAAGAAACCCTGGCCCGCCCCATCCCCATCATATAAAGAAGCGTCCAGGCTTCCGCCGCCAGGTGAGTCCCAAGCTGAAAGGCTCCCTTTCTCATGCAGAGCTAGAGATAGGCTGGAAAAAACGGACGCCATAGTCCATATCCATTGAGGAGGTTCTATGACGAAAGCACCACGGGGACGTTATTCACAGGAATTGAGGCAGCAAGCCGTCACCATGGCGGTTGATGATGG
>NZ_JBAIYW010000090.1:0-2555 GCF_036763055.1 Desulfovibrio sp. 1214_IL3152
ACATGCGCATGAAAACGGCCGACGCACAGCAGATTCTTGAGGCGGAAGACCCGCTGGACCGCCTCATGCTGGTCAACACCCAGTTGCAGCGCGAGGTTGAGGTCGCCACCGTGCAGGCCCGCATTCAGAGTTCGGCCCGCGAAGGCATGGACAAGGCTCAGAAGGACTACTTCTTGCGCGAACAGCTCAAGGCTATCCGCAGCGAACTTGGCGACAAGGACGATGAGGGAGAGGAAGAACTGGAAAGCCTGCGGGCCGCCCTGGACAAGGCCGGCATGCCCAAGGACGTGCGCAGGGAAGCCGACAAGCAGCTGCGCCGTCTGGCAGGCATGCACGCGGACTCTTCCGAGGCCAACGTGGTACGTACCTATCTGGACTGGCTGTCGGAACTGCCCTGGAAAAAGCTCTCGCGCGACAGGCTGGACATAGCCCACGCCAAGCAGATCCTGGATGAGGATCACTGCGGCCTGGAAAAAATCAAGGACCGTATTCTTGAATTCCTGAGTGTGCGCAAGCTCAATCCGCAATCCAAGGGACCGATTCTCTGTTTTGCCGGCCCTCCCGGCGTGGGCAAAACGTCCCTCGGACGTTCCATCGCGCGCGCACTGGGGCGCAAGTTCCAAAGGCTGTCCCTGGGCGGCATGCACGATGAGGCAGAAATACGCGGGCACAGGCGCACCTATATCGGGGCCATGCCCGGGCGCATCATCCAGAGCCTCAAACAGGCAGGTACACGCAACCCCGTCATTGTGCTGGACGAAGTGGACAAACTCGGCGCGGACTTCAGGGGTGACCCCTCGTCCGCCCTGCTGGAAGTGCTGGACCCGGAACAGAACCACACCTTCAGCGACCATTACCTGAACGTGCCTTTTGATCTTTCAAAGGTCATGTTTCTGTGTACGGCCAACCATCTGGAGACCATCCCGGCCCCTCTGCGCGACCGCATGGAGGTCATCACCCTGCCCGGCTACACCATGCAGGAAAAGGCCGAAATCGCCCGCAAGCATCTGTTGCCCAAAAAAATCAAGGAAAACGGCTTGCTGGAAAAGGATGTCTCGCTGGACGAGGCGGCCCTGGAAAAAATCATACGCGAGTACACACGCGAAGCGGGCCTGCGCAATCTGGAGCGCGAACTGTCCTCCATATGCCGCAAGCTGGCCCGCCGCAAGGCTGAGGGCAAGAAAGGGCCGTTCAGGGTCGGCGCTGCCGATGTGGAAAGGCTCTTGGGCGCACCCCGCTTTATTGAAGACGAAAAAGAAAAGAAGCTCATGCCCGGCATGGCTCTGGGCCTGGCCTGGACCCCCGCTGGCGGGGAAGTTCTTACCGTGGAAGCAACGGTGATGAAGGGCAAGGGCGGCCTTACCCTTACAGGCCAGTTGGGCGATGTCATGAAAGAAAGCGCTCAGGCCGCCTTAAGCTATATACGCAGCCGTGCTGACGAACTGGGTGTGGATCCGTCCTTTGTGTCGGAATACGACATTCATGTGCACGTCCCCGCGGGGGCCACGCCCAAGGACGGCCCTTCGGCAGGCGTAACGCTCACTACGGCGCTGATCTCGGCCCTCAGTGGGCGGCGCGTGCGCGCCGATCTGTGCATGACCGGCGAGATCACCCTTCAGGGCCGGGTGCTGCCCGTGGGCGGCATCAAGGAAAAAATCCTGGCCGGTGTGGCGCGCGGACTGAAGCACGTGATCATTCCGTGGCAGAACACCAAGGACCTTGAAGACGTGCCCAAGGAGCTGCTCAAGCGTATTGCCGTGCATCCTGTGCACCATTATGACGAGCTGCTGCCCCTGGTTTTTGAGGGCAAAAACGACAAAGGCGGCGCATCGGGCGCCGGGCAAACCGGTGGCAAGTCCGGCAAGGGCAAAGCCGCATCAGGCAAGAAAGATGTGGTTGCGGCCCTTCCATCCAAACCGGCGGCCCCTCGCCCCCGTCGAAAGGGTCAGGATGATGACCAGCGGCCCAATGCGGAAGCCGGAGCCTGAAGACGGTGCGTCTGCGTCAATATCTGATTGAAGCTGCGCAAACATTGCAAAAGGCGGGGGCAGACAGCCCCCGCCTTTGCGCGCAGGTGTTGGTTGAAAAAGCGTTGCACCTTGATCGCCTTGCCTGTGTCATGCAGGCCGAGCGACAATTGCACGCCCACGAAATTCAGATTTTGGACACCCTGCTCGCCCGCCGTGCCGCCGGGGAACCTCTGGCGCACATCACGGGCAGCAAAGAATTTTACGGTCGCGACTTTGCCGTGACACCCCACACCCTCATTCCCAGACCGGAGACAGAACTGCTCGTGGATAAAGCCCTGGCTGCCGCACGGGAAATGGTTTCTGCCGGAAACGGGCCGGATACCTCAGGCAGGCTCGCCGGACACGACGTGCAACTGCGCAAACCGGAAAGCATGTCCGCAGGTCGAGGTCCCTGTTTCGCGGATCTGGGCTGCGGTTCGGGCTGTATAGGCATCACGCTGGCCCTGGAACTGCCGCACTGGCAGGGCGTACTGGTGGACATCAGACCGGAGGCCGTAAAAACGGCCCGGCACAACGCCGCATGCC
>NZ_JBAIYW010000552.1:0-2536 GCF_036763055.1 Desulfovibrio sp. 1214_IL3152
TGCCCTGGCCCGGGAACTGGCCGGGCGGGGTTTTCAGGTCTGCCTGACCGGCGCGCCCGGCGATGCGGCAAGGAATGCGGCTTTTCTTGTCGATCATTCGGACTGTCCCGCCGTATCCCTTGCGGGTGATCTGTCGCTTGCCGGACTTGCCTGGATGTTTTCCAGGGCGGCAGGGGTTGTTTCTGTCAATACGGGGACCATGCATCTGGCGGCCCTTGCCGGCGCGCCAACGGTAGGGCTGCACGGGCCTACCAACCCGCTCCGCTGGGGTCCCTGGGGCAGGAATGTCCAGAGCCTGCTGCCGCATTCGGGGGCCTGCGCCTATCTGAATCTTGGTTTTGAATATCCTGATCCGCCGGTGACCTGTCTGGAGAACCTGCCCGTGAGCGATGTGCTGGACGCCCTTGAGCGCATGGGGCTGCGAGAACGCGCTTTTGCGGGCGACTGATCTTCCGGTCTGAAGGTCTCACACTTCATTGCACGCGCGATGCCTCAGGAGTAGCCATGCGACTGCCCGATTTTGAACTGGAAGTGTTTTTCAGCCGCTACGAGTTTTCCACACCCTACCTGCTGGCACAGTCCGACTGCGAGAGCCTGAGTATTGATGATCTGCTGGCTCTGGAGCCGGACCCGGAAAAAGCCCGGCACGATTTTTTGCAAACCCGCCTGGGCTACAGCCCCAATGACGGCAATCCCGCCTTGCGCCGGGCTGTGTCGGGCCTCTACAGGCATATGGCCGAGAGGGATGTGTTGTTGTTTACCGGCGCGCAGGAAGGGATATTCGCCTGCATGAATGTGCTGCTGGAGCCGGGCGACCATGTCATCTGCCAGTTTCCGGGCTATCAGTCCCTGTATGATCTGCCGCGCGCTCTGGGCTGCACGGTGGATTTCTGGCAACTGGAAGCTGAAGGGCAGGAAGGCGGTTGGCGGCTTGATCTGGAGGCCCTCAAAAAACTTATCCGCCCCGAAACCAGGCTTGTTGTCGTCAACTCGCCGCATAATCCCACAGGCTTTGTGCTTGATGCCCGCCAGACCCAAGAGCTTTGCGCTCTGGCGCGGCAGCACGGCATCTGGATATTCGCTGACGAAGTTTACCGGGGGCTGGGCCGGAATGCGCGCCCGGGGGAAGAAGACCGCGGCTGTGAAGAAATTGCGCCATGGCTGTGCGATGTGTATGAGCGCGGCATTTCGCTGGGCGTCATGAGCAAGGCGTACGGGCTGCCCGGCGTGCGGGTGGGCTGTCTGGCCTGCGGCGATGCGGGGCTTATGCACGTCATAAGCCGCTACAAGAACTATCTGAGCATCTGCGGAGCCACGCCGTCGGAATCGCTGGCCTGCACGGCTCTGGCTCACGGCCCTGAGCTTTTGCGGCGCAGCAGGAATATCATTCAGGAAAATCTGCGTGTTGCCGATGCGTTTTTTGCGCGCTACGCGGCTTTTTTTACCTATAACCGGCCACAGGCCGGCCCCATAGGTTTTCCCCTGCTTCATCTTATTGAATCTTCTGAAGAGTTTTGCATCCGGCTGGCGCGCGAGGCCGGGGTATTGCTGCTGCCCGGCAGTGTGTACGGCCTTGCGGCCCCTTATGTACGCATGGGTTTCGGACGCAAGAGCTTTGCCGCAAACCTTGCCGTGCTGGACGGCTGGCTGCAAAGGCAAAAAACAGTCTGATATTTTGCGGCGCTGCCGTTTTATGGGCAAGCCCCGACCGGCAGACGGCAAAGGCCCCGGAATTGCTCCGGGGCCTTTGCCGTTGTGAAAGCGCAAGGCCGTTTCACCTTGAATTTTTTCACGGCAGGGTGGGCAGACATTCGCCACGAAGGCCAGACGCCGTGGCAAGCGCTGTACCCCGCTGGGAAGCAGGCTCTCAACGAGGTACAGTTTAAAATTCAGGCACGTCCGCCGGTTTGCCGTCCTTGACCTTGTCGAGATAGCCGGCCCACGCCTCGCCTATGGCAAAAAGGCGTTCTTTGGGAAGGGCCTTGCTGTCATAAAGGATGAGCACAGACCCGCTAACGGGATTGCACTCCACCGACGTGACTCCGGTAATGGCCTTCATGCGGGCTTCGGCAAGGGCGGCCACGGATGCGTTGCAAAGGGCGGGGTGGCGTATGCGCACGCGGCCGTCCACAAAGCTGCGCACATATTTAAGAAGACGCAGGGTGTTCAAAATGGCTCTCCTCGCCCGGAAGGGCCTTTTTCGGCAAATGCGGGCGCATGGCGTTAAGGGCCACTCCCAGGGTCGTGACGTTGTGCAGCAGGGCCGAAACACCGGGGCCGATAATCATGAAAAGCCCACCCACAAGAAACGCGCTGTTGAGCGCCAGGGTGGACACAAAGTTGAAGTGTATGCGCCGCAGGGTTCGCCTGCCCAGCAGCCGGGCATTGACAAGCCCTTCAAGGCTGGGATGGAAAACACCCACAACGGCAAAGTGCTGCCGCGTGAATACCTGAAAGAAGCATGGGAATTTACCCGCGAGCGCAATCTGGCGCTGCATGTTGACGGTGCGCGTATCTTTAATGCCGTGGTGGCTTA
>NZ_JBAIYW010000547.1:0-2528 GCF_036763055.1 Desulfovibrio sp. 1214_IL3152
TCACCGGGGTCAGTGCCGCCGCCGGGGCCTGTGCCGCCGCCGGGATTCGTGCCACCACCCGGATTAGTACCTCCACCGGGGCCAGTGCTGCCGCCCTGATTCGGATCTGTACCGGTATGGTGACCACCGCCCGATCTGCCCCCCAAGCCGCCACCGGAAAAAAACTTTCCGTCACCGGTATGGGAGAGGCCCTGGCCCACGGTCTCTCCATTGTCCGTCCCCGATCTGCCCCGTCGTATCATTTCGTCATTACCGTCAAGGCCGCCAAGGGAATCGACACCTTCCTGAAGAGCGTCATGCTCATGCCCCTGAAAAGAGGCGTTGCGCGTGGCGGCTATGCCCGCCTCGGGCATGCCTTCTTCACCCAGCGAGGAAAAAAATCCGGCAGGCGACATTTCCCGGCCATTGACGATGATGGCCGGGTGCGCGGCGGCCATCAGGCCTGCCAGGGATTGGTCCGTCCCCGCTGCCGCAAGCTGCACGGCGGGAAGAGGCGCGGGGTTCAGGTAATCTTCAAGAACCAGCCGGGAGCCGTCCTCGCGGGAGAAAACGAGATTATATCCCTCCAGCCCGACAAAAAGTCCCTGCATGGAGAAATTCAGTTCAATGCGTGACTGGTGCGAAAGGCCTTTAAGCACTATCTGATGCCCCGGAGGGGGCATGTACAGGGGGTGGGAAGCAAGCATATGCGCCTCGTGGTCTATCGTTCTCTCATGGCATTTTGCTGTGCCTTGAGCAGGGGTTTGAGCAGGTAGTCCAGTACGGTTTTTTTGCCGGAGATGATTTCCACCACGGCCACCATGCCGGGTATGATGGGCAGGTGCTCGTTGCGGTAGGTGATTTCATTCTTTTTGGTGCGCAATTTGACCAGATAGAAAAAATCATTCCTCTTGTCTTCGATGGTGTCGGCGCTGATCTGTTCCACCACGGCCTCAAGCCCGCCGTAGATGGAAAAATCATAGGCCGATATCTTGACGATGGCACGCTGTTCCGCGTGAATAAAAGCTATGTCTGCCGGGCGAACGCGGGCTTCTACCAGGAGTGTGTCGCCCAGAGGCACAATTTCCATGATGGGCTCGCCAGAGCGCACCACGCCACCTATGGTGTTGATGGCGACCCTTTTGACCGTACCCCGCACCGGAGCGCGCAGTTCTGTGCGGGTAACGCGGTCGCCTCCTGCCGAAAGCAGAGCCTGAAGCGAGGTCAGTTCTGTACGGCGCTTGTTAATTTCTGCTGATATTTCAGCCTCGTATTCAGCCTTGTGCAGGCCCAGCTTACGCTCGACCTCAAGGGCGGCTTCTTCAGCCTTGCCCAATGCGGCCGAAACCGCTTCGAGGTCGCCACGCAAGGTCACAACGCGCTGCTCCAGGTCGAGGTAGTCCACCCTGGGGTATAGTTTGCGCGCTTCCAGCGGCTTTGCCAGATCACGGCGTTCTTCGGCCAGGGCAAGGTTGTGCGCGATCTGGGTTTTGCGTCCGCGCTGCTCGTCCACATCTTTAAGGCGCTGTCTGTACTGCGAATTAAGCATCGCCATTTCTGAAAGGAATCTTTCGCGGCGGCTGTGGTACATCTCTTCCTGGTCAGCCACTATTTGCGGGGCAGAAGCCAGCAAATCCGCATCAAATACTGGAGGAACAGAGTTTTTTTCCGCTTCAAGGCGTATGAGGGCCACGCGGTTTTCCTGCGCCTTGGTCAGGGCGTCGGTGTACTGGCTGGCCGCGCCGAGATTGTCGAGGCGTGCAAGCGGCTGGTCTTTTTCAACTACCTGCCCCTCGCGAACCAGAACCTCACGCAAAATGCCGCCCTCAAGGTTCTGGATCACCTGGGTTCCGCTGGCGGCTACCACTTGCCCCTGACCGCGCGTTACTTCATCGATGGTGGCCCAGGACGCCCAGGCAACAAGAACGCACAGCAAAACGGCCGTGCCGAGAGAGAGGAACACGGCTTCCACCCTGCCTTTGCGTTGCAGTGCCGCATCCACCTTGCTCATATAGGGCAGTTGTTCTTCATCCTGTGCCGAAGCGAGGCCAAACAGCCGCCGCCATAAGTTCGTCAGGGCGCTCATAGTGCTCTCCCCATATCGGTTTCAGTCACGCCGCCGGAAGGCGTGGGGGGCGGTGCTGTCACTTGTTTTCCGGCGGTGCTTTCTTTCTCGCCCGCAGCGGTGCTGGCGGCGCTGTTCGCGGCTTGCTGTTCCTCGCCTGCAGGGCCGGGGGCCTGGCGCTTTTGCTTCTGGCTGGCTATGGCTTCCAGCACCTTGTCGCGCGGGCCGTCGGCCACCACGCGCCCGTTGTCGACAATGATGAGGCGGTTAACCAGGGCCAGCAGGCTGGCCCTGTGCGTGATGAGTACAAGGGTTTTGCTTTCCGACAGCTTGGCAAGCCGGGTAAGCAGTTGGCTTTCAGATGCCTTGTCCATATTGCTTGTGGGTTCGTCCAGGATAAGCACTTCGGGATCGTGCAGCAGGGCGCGGGCCAGGGCGACGGACTGACGCTGCCCACCGGAAATGGCAAGCCCCTGCTCGCCCA
>NZ_JBAIYW010000361.1:0-2527 GCF_036763055.1 Desulfovibrio sp. 1214_IL3152
CGACGCTCTTCCGATCTGGCCCCGCGTCCGGAAACGGGAGAAAACAAGGACGCCGCAAAGCCCAAGGCCGAAAAAAAAGCCAGCCCGAAGCCCAAGGCCGAAAAAAAGGAAAATGCCGCGCCCAAGCCGCCCAAGGCGGACAAAAAAGACGCCCGCCCGGCCGCCGCCGACAAAAAGGAAAGCCCGGCCGCCCAGGAAGAAGACGGCGCGGGGTCACAGGAAGAAGAAAAAACCGGCGGGCTGCATGACCCTTGGGAAATGGTCTGGAGCAGCCAGCACAACATGCTTGAAGATGTCAACGGCAAAGCCCTTGCCATGAGCGACAGTTTTGCCGACCGCGCCCTCAACGTCAGTGAAAAGGTACAGCCCTTTGTGGACGAGGCCCGCCGCCTTCTGGTGCTGAGCAATACCTATAAAAACGCGCCCAACGCCATGGAGGCCGTCAGCCGCCGCCTTACCGTGACCATTACAGAAGTGCGCAAGATACTGTCGCCCATGATGGACGCCCGCAGCGAGGCGCAGGCCCTGCTTGAGCGCATCAGCTACCTGGCCGACAGCCTGCCCGAAGACCTGCATGACGAGCGCCTCAGCTCCGAAATGCAGGAATACATCCAGGCCCTGGCCATGACCCGCCTGCGCCTTACGGCCGTGCTCGCCCAGTATGACACGGCCCTTGCGCCCTCTCTGGCCCTGCTCAACCGCCTGGAAAAAACCCGGGAAGAAATCAGCACGCAACTGCCCAGCCTGTGGAAGGACTATTATCTGCAAAAGCCCGTTCCCTGGCTCAGCCCGGCGGCCTGGGCCGATTTTCCCAAGCAGATGACCTATTCCTACCAGGGGCTGCTGCTGCGTCTTCCCGTTGAAGTTCCCGTAACCCCCGAGAACTGGGGTACTGCCGTACTGCGCTTTTTCATGTGCCTGCTTTTCGCCGGCGTTCTCACGGTGCTGCTGTCGCGGCGCTGGCTTAACGAAACATCTCCGCAGACAGTGCGCCACATCTTTCATGTGAGTCTGCCCTGGTTTTGCGTGGGTCTGGCCCTGCTGGGCAGTTCCATTTCCGCCACAGGAGAGTTTTTTCGCCTGTTCCTGGCCCTGGGCAACCTGAGCCTCATCGTGGCCCAGATCAATCTGGCCTGGGACCTGAGGCGGCTCAAATACCCGGAAGTGCATATAGAACGCTCGCCCTTCTGGCATCTCATCCCGCTGACCCTGTGCGCTTATGCGCTTCTGTACCTGCCGCTGCTCCGGCCGCTTGTGCTCGTCATCTGGATGGCGCTGCTCATCACGGACATCATGCGCCAGCGCCGCCGCAAAACGCAGGACCTTGGCCCGCTGCATCTGGAAAGCTCGGTGCTTGAAACCGAACCCGTTGTGCTGTGGGTCTGCCTGATCATGACGGTCTTTGGCCTGCACCTTTACAGCATGGTGCTGTATCTCTGCTTTGTTTCCTGCTCTCTTGCCCTGCAACTTTCGCTTGGCGGCATGAGCTTTGTCACCACGATCAGCGAAAAGCTGCCCAAGGAAGGTGTGCGGGCGGCTCTGGCCCACACGGCCGTAGCCCTGGCAGCGCCCGTGGTGCTGGTGGTGGCCTTTGTGGGCGTGACCCAGTGGGTGGGAACCCTGCCCGGCGGCCTGCCCCTGCTGCAATACTATATTCTGCGCGGCGTCAACGTGGGGGCCACACAGTTCAACGTGCTGCACCTGCTCATGATCGTCAGCGCCTTTTACATCACGCGCACGGCCGTTGCCATGGGCTCGCGCTTTCTGGGACGTCTGCCCAAGCAGGGTCTGCAAATAGACGCCACGCTCATTCCACCCATACAGACGGCCTTTTCCTATGCCCTGTGGTGCTTTTTCGGCCTTTTCGTGCTCAAGGCACTGGGCATGGAGCTGAGCAACCTTGCCATGGTGGCTGGCGGCCTTTCCGTGGGTATCGGTTTCGGCATGCAGACCATCGTCAACAACTTTCTCTCCGGCCTCATCCTTATCTTCAGCCGCACCCTGCAGGCCGGGGACGTGGTGGAAGTGGGCGGAACCCAGGGCCGGGTACGCAAGATCAGCGTACGCGCCACCATGGTGGAAACATTCGACAACGCGCTTATCATCGTGCCCAACTCGGAATTTGTGGCAAGCCGCCTTATCAACTGGACGCGCAACAGCCGTACCGTGCGCAAGGAAATAAAAGTGGGCGTGGCCTACGGCAGTGATACGGCCGCCGTCATGCGCATTCTGCTGGCAACGGCCAACGCCAACAGCAACGTGCTCAAATATCCCCCGCCCGCCGTGACCTTTGCGGAGTTTGGAGCCAGCACCCTTGATTTCAGTCTGCTTTTCTGGGTGCGCGATTATGACGTGGGCGGCTCCACGGCCTCTGCCATCCGCCTTGAAATAGAAAAGGAATTCCGCAACCAGCGGATTGAAGTGGCTTTCCCGCAGTTGGACATCCATATCAAGGATATGCCGCCCCGCATGAAGAGCGCGTCGCCGCCTTCGGAGCAGCGCCCCGCACGCAAGCCAAGCCGACGCC